>JBEIPX010000399.1:0-3402 GCA_040376815.1 Bradyrhizobiaceae bacterium | reverse complement strand
TTGCTTTTGGCAAGATGGCGGCCATGTTGCAACCTGTGTTGCAGGCGGCGAGCCTTGTACGGGCGACCTCGAACCTGGTGATCCGATGATCTCGCCCGTCCTGCGGCGCAAGCTTGAGCCGCTCATCCGGCGTGTCTTCCATTTCTACTCGCGATTCGCGCGCGGGCTGACCATGGGCGTTCGCGCGCTGGTGCTCGATGGCGAAAACCGCGTCTTCCTGGTCAAGCACTCCTACGTCGATGGCTGGCATCTGCCGGGCGGCGGCGTCGAGGTGAACGAGACGGTGCTCGATGCGCTGAAGCGTGAGCTGATGGAGGAGGGGCTGATCGAGTTGACCGGCCTGCCGCAACTGCACGGCGTCTACTTCAGCCGCGGTATTTCGAAGCGCGATCATGTGGTGGTCTATGTGGTGCGCGCATATCGGCAGGAGCGGATACCGGCACCGAACAGCGAAATCATCGCCTGCGGCTTCTATCCGGTATCGGACCTGCCGCCGGACACGACCGCCGGAACACGGCAGCGGATCGCCGAGGTGTTGGACGGGCGCGAGATCATGCAGGACTGGCGCCCGGTATGATGGACCCGGGCCTGCGCAAATGCTATTCCGCGCTCCCAGCGAAGCGAGCCCCATGAGCGAACTGTCCCTCACCATCCTTGCCGAAACCCCCGGCGACGCCCAGGCGATCGAACGGTTGCATGAGCGCACGTTCGGCCCCGGCCGCTTTGCGCTCAGCGCCTATCGGCTGCGCGAGCATGTCGAGCATAGGCTCGACCTGTCGTTCACGGCCCGAATCGGCACGCTGCTGGTTGGCTCGGTCCGGCAACTGCCGATCTGTATCGGCGATACGCCGGCGCTCCTGCTGGGCCCGCTGACAGTCGAGCCGCCGTTCCGCGATCGCGGCATCGGCAAGGTTCTGCTCGAGCGTGCGCTGAAGGATGCGAAGGCGGCAGGAATACGCCTCGTCGTTCTCGTCGGCGACGAGCCGTATTACAGCCGCGTCGGCTTCAGGAAGATTCCACGCGGTAGCGCCATCATGCCGGGGCCGGTCGATCTCGATCGGCTTCTCGTTGCTGAACTTGCCGAAGGTGCGTTCGAGAACGTCAGCGGCGCCATCCGGCCCGACTGGAGCGCAGTGGCGATTCCGGAGTAGTTCGTCATTGCCGGGCATAGCCGTTCGAAGAACGGCGTCGCTTCGCTCACCTATGACCCGGCAATCCATCTTTCCAGCAAGTGCACTTTTTAAAGATGGATCACCGGGTCAAGCCCGGTGATGACGACGAAGGATGCTTCTAGAACAAGGATGCTTCTAGAACTTCACATTCGCAAACGCCCGCACGCTCAAGCCCGGCAGCAGCACCTCGTCCTTGGTGAACGAGACGTGGCTGCGGATGTCGTCGTTGAGCAGGTTGTCGCCGATGACGCCGACGGTGAACTCCTGTGCGCCGAAGCCGGTCGGCTTGAGCTTGTGCGTGTAGCTGATCTCCGCCTTCAGCCGATTGTAGCCCGGTGTCGCCGTCTCGATGCCGCCGATGTTGTTTTGCGCGAACGCGTGCAGGAAGTGCACGCGTGCGAGCCAGCCCGCGTCGCGATAGTAGACGCCGCCGCCGAGCCGCTGTGGCGGGATGCGCGGCACGTTGGTGCCGTCGGTGAAGGTGGCGCGGACGATATCGTACTGCCCCTCGACGCCGAACAGGCCGGCCCACACCGGCAGCACGTCGTACTGGAACTGGAATTCGCCGCCACGGAAGGTGGCATTGCGCTGGGAATAGACTGCCTGATTCAACTCCTCCGCCGGATCGCCGCAGGTCGCGAACGTCTCGCCGCAATTCACGCCGGTGAGGTTGCGGAAGATGAAGCCGTTGAAGCGCGTGTAGTACGCCGTCAGTTCGAAGCGGAGCGGTCCCTTGGCGCGGCGAAGGCCGGCCTCGACGGATTGCGCGCGCTCGATCTTCAGGTTTGGGTTGCCGATGTCGAACGTGCGCGTGGCTTCGTGCGCGCCGCGTGAGAACAGCTCGGCCGGTTTCGGTGCGCGCTCGACGTATTGCGCAGTGAGGCTTGCGGCGAGATCCCAGCCGAGGTTCTGGATGATTCCCGCGCTGGCGCTCATCGGCGTAAAGTCGCGATTGCGTGCGATGTTCGGGCGGTCGATGCCGTCCGGCAAGAAATCGGCTGGAAAATCCGGCGCGATGCCGTGCACGCTGACGTTTTCGATGCGGCCCGCGATCTGCGCCTTCGTCGTGTCGCTGAACTTGAACTCGTTGAACATGTAGCCGGCGATCCGCGTGTTGCGGTTCGGATCGAACAGTCCGCTGAACTGCTCGCCCGGCGCATCGCCCGCGGCCGTCAGCCGCTGATGCGCGGCCTGCACACCAACGGCGGTGGTCAGCGCGGCAAAGCGCACGTCGAGCGGCGCGAACTGCACCTCGACACGGCCTTCCTGCTCGCGGTTGGTGAAAGTCTGGCGCACGCCGTCGGTCGAGGGATCGAACTCGTCGGTGCGGGCGAGCTCGTTATGCTTGTAGTTGGTCGCGCCAGCCCAGAAGCGGATCGCATCGATCGCCGTCGCATCGGGGCGATACTCGCCCTTGGTGGTGAATTTCGTCTGCTTTGCGTCGATGCGCGTGCCGAACTCTTCGCCCTCGCTGCCTGGAATGCGGTAGAGGCTGTTGGTTTGCGAAATTGCCGCGCCAATGAAGCCGCCGCTGAAGAGGTACGAGCCACCGATCGATCCGCCTTCCGATTGCGTCGCCGAGTTCAGCTGCTTGCCGTTGAATGGCCGGCCCGGATCGAAGACGTACGGATTTTTCGGAATGCGGTAGTCGTCGGTCTTGCGCACGTAGCCGTCTGCGTGCACGGCGAAGTTCTTGCCGCCGGCATCGAGCAGCACGGCGCCGTCGCGGCCGTTGCTGACGCTGTCGTAGCCGCCGCGCGTCTCAAATGTCACGCATGGCTTGGACGACACCGCGACCGGCGCCTTCACCGGAATGCCGTAGGTCGGGAACGGTGCGGTCACCGCGCACGGCGAGTTTTCCGGAATGCGGTTGTTGGTGGCGCTGACGATGCCGCCGATCGACTGCGATCCGTAGCGCAGCGTCGCAGGTCCCCGCACGACTTCGACCTGGCTCGTTGCGAGCGGATCGATCGGCACGAAATGATCCTCGCCGAGATCGGACGCGCCGCCGCTGGCGATGCCATTTTCGGTAATGCCGACGCGATTGGTGTCAAGACCGCGGATGATGGGCCGGCTCGACGCGCCGGGGGCGAACGACGATCCGGTGATACCGGGCTTCGTATCGAGCAGATCGCCAAGCGTCGCCGCGCCGCTGCGGCGGATTTCCTCGTTCGGCATGACCGTCACCGTCGCGAACTGATCGGTGACGATCGGCAGCGTGCCCTGTAAC
>JBEIPX010000119.1:0-7928 GCA_040376815.1 Bradyrhizobiaceae bacterium | reverse complement strand
ATCGCGGACGCACGCGGATCGCGGCTCGGACGCATCGCCAGCGCCGGATCGGCGACGATGACCGGGATCGTGTCGCCGAGACCCTGCCGGAGCGCCAGCGCGAGCCCGAGCCCGGCAAACGCGCCGCCGCATATGACAATCCCGCGTTGTCCCGCCATCAAACCAAACCCGCTCTTGCCTCACACCTCACGCCGGGTGACATAAGACGTGAATAGTGGCCGGGTTTTAACAGCATCGATCGCTGCCGGAAACCGTCGTTAGTTCAACATATTGCGCCATCGCGACGCATGGATGCCAGAATGTCAAAAAGCCTGATCGATCTGCTCTCCATTCTCGATATCGAACAGATCGAGGTGAACCTGTTCCGCGGCACGAGCCCGAAGACGGGCTGGCAGCGGGTGTTTGGCGGCCAGGTGATCGGTCAGGCGATGGTCGCGGCCTGCCGCACGGTCGAGGGCCGCATGCCGCATTCGCTGCATTGCTATTTCATCCTGCCGGGCGATCCGCAGGTGCCGATCGTCTATCAGGTCGAACGGCTGCGCGACGGCAAAAGCTACGCCACGCGGCGTGTCACCGCGATCCAGCACGGCAACGCGATCTTCTCCATCATGGTGTCTTTCCACGCGGACGAAGAAGGCTCGTTCAATCATCAGGAGAAGATGCCGGACGTGCCGCCGCCGGAGAAGCTGACGGCGGAGGAAATCTCCAAGCAGCCGATGTTCCGCGAGATGCCGGATTTCATCCGCCGCTACTATGAGAGCGACCGGCCGATCGAACTGCGCCCGGTCGAGCTCGGCCGTTACTTCGGTCAGAAGATCGACGACGGCCGCATCCATGTCTGGATTCGCACTGCCGCCAAGCTGCCCGACGATCCGGCGCTGCATATGTGCGCGCTCGCCTACGCATCCGACTTTTCGCTGCTCGACGCGGTGATGGCGCGATACGGCCGCACTCTTTTTGACAAGCGCATGATGCCGGCGAGCCTCGACCACGCGATGTGGTTTCATCGCCCGTTCCGCGCCGATGAATGGCTGCTCTACAGCCAGGATTCGCCGAGCGCCCAGGATGGCCGCGGCCTGACCCGCGGACTGATCTTCAAACCGGACGGGACGCTCGTCGCCTCGGTCGCGCAGGAGGGATCGGTGCGCGAGCGCCGTATACCACCGGCCTGACCGGCGTTTCTGGTCGCTCCTGCCGCAAATTTATGCGGGAAGCCTTCCCGACAGCCACGTCCTCTGGTTATTTTCCGGGCCAGCCGCCTTCGAAACCGGCATAGACTGGTGCGAGAGATCGGCCCGCGAGACGGCCAGCACGTTTGTCAGGAAAGAAAGCCATGAAGCTCGTTGTTGCGATCATCAAACCGTTCAAGCTGGACGAAGTGCGCCAGGCGCTGACCGCCATCGGCGTCCACGGCATGACCGTGACCGAGGTCAAGGGATACGGCCGCCAGAAAGGTCATACCGAAATCTATCGCGGCGCCGAGTATGTCGTGAATTTCCTGCCGAAGCTCCGCATCGAGATCGCGGTCGACAGTGCAATGGCCGACAAGGCGATCGCCGCCATCACCGGCGGCGCCCGCACCGGCCAGATCGGCGACGGCAAGATATTCGTGACGCCGATCGACCACGCGCTGCGCATCCGCACCGGCGAAACCGACAACGACGCGCTGTAACCCTGCTCCGCAATCGTTGCGGAGCGTGCGACAGACAAGAAATTCAAGACGCGGCGCATCACATTACAGCCGCTGAGTGAGCCGGGGGAAACCATGATCAAGCTTGCACACCGCGCAGCGCTCGCTGTCGCGCTCTTTGCTGGTGCGTCGATTGCAGCGCCGTCCATCGGACTTGCTGCCGAGGAGGTCAAGATCAATCCCGCCGATACGGCATGGATGATCGTCGCCACCGCACTGGTGCTGATGATGACGATCCCCGGGCTCGCGCTGTTCTACGCCGGCATGGTGCGCAAGAAGAACGTGCTGGCAACGATGGCGCAAAGCCTTGCGGCAGTGGCGCTGATCTCGATTCTCTGGGTGGTGTTCGGCTACAGCCTCGCCTTCGTCGGCGACGGCAAATGGATCGGCACCTTCGATCGCTTCATGCTCTCCGGGATGACGATGGAGAGCGTCAACGCTGCGGCCAAGAACATTCCGGAAGGGTTGTTCGCAATCTACCAGATGACGTTCGCGGTGATCACCGTCGCGCTCGTCGCCGGTGCGGTTGCCGATCGCATGCGCTTCTCGGCTTACATCGCGTTCTGCGTCGGCTGGTTCACGCTCGTCTACGTACCGCTAGCGCACTGGGTGTGGGGCGGCGGCTTCCTCGCCCAGGCTGGCGTGATCGATTTCGCCGGCGGTCTCGTCGTGCATCTGTCCGCCGGCACCGCCGGTCTCGTCGGCGCGCTCGTGCTCGGCAATCGCCGCGGCTACGGCACGGAAAATCTCGCGCCTTACGATCTCTCCCTCGCAGTGATCGGCACCGGCCTCTTGTGGGTCGGCTGGTTCGGCTTCAACGGCGGCTCAGCGCTCACCGCGAGTCCGCGTGCCGTGATGGCGATCCTCGCAACGCATCTCGCCGCCTGCGCCGGTGCGCTGATGTGGTCGGCGCTCGAGTGGGTGACCCGCAGAAAGCCGTCGGTGCTCGGCATGATCTCCGGCGCCATTGCCGGTCTCGGCACCATCACGCCTGCGTCCGGCTTCGTGTCACCGGGCGGCGGCATCATCATCGGGCTCCTGGCGGGCGCGGTCTGCTTCTGGGCCTGCACCAGCCTGAAGACGCGCTTGAACTACGACGATACGCTCGACGTGTTCGGCATTCACGGCATCGGCGGCCTGATCGGAACGCTGCTCGCCGGCGTTTTCGCCGTAGCGGCGATCGGCGGTACTTCGGGCCTGATCGAAGGGAATCCGAACCAGCTCCTGCTGCAGGCCTATGGGGTCGGTGTCACCTTCGTGTGGACCGCCGGCGTGACCTTTGTCCTGCTCAAGCTGATCGATGTCATTGTTCCACTGCGGGTTTCCCTGCAGCAGGAAGTCGAAGGCCTCGACATCACCCAGCACGGCGAAGCCCTGCAATAGGGGGCCTTCTGCTCCTCACCTGCTCGCCTGCTAAGCAGGATTATGTCGATTTGCCAGCTGTGCTCATTTTATGAGCATAGCTGGTCATCCTTTGAGCGCGACAGTTTGGCGCAAACCGCCGCCTGACCGGGCAAGGCGAAAAAGCCTCGGATTCATAAACTGTTAGGAAATTCTGGCCGTCTGGCACGGCATTTGATTCCTATGCGAGCGGCTGTGCCCGCGTCGTGAACATCCTCCGCGTGGTGATCCTCAGTCGTTGAGAACGCCCGCCCCGTGCGGGCCAAAGCGGGGAATGGAACCCATGAAAATTGTTATGGCCATCATCAAGCCATTCAAACTCGAAGAGGTCCGCGATGCCTTGACCGCCATTGGCGTTCACGGCCTGACGGTCACCGAAGTCAAAGGCTATGGCCGTCAGAAGGGCCACACCGAAATCTATCGCGGCGCCGAATACGCCGTGAGCTTCCTGCCGAAGATCAAGATCGAGGTCGCGATCAATTCCGACCAGGTCGACAAGACCATCGAAGCCATCACCGCCGCGGCGAAGACCGGGCAGATCGGCGACGGCAAGATCTTCGTCATGGGCCTCGACCACGCCGTGCGTATCCGCACCGGCGAAGCCGATGCCGCCGCGCTTTGATCCCGCGCCCAGTTTCATTCAATCAGGAGAAGTACAAATGACGTTCAAGCGTCCCCTCAGCGCGGGATTGGCGGCTCTCGCAGTCGGCATGATTGCCTCGACCGCAGCCTACGCTGCACCGACCATCAACAAAGGCGACAACGCCTGGGTCATGACCTCGGCGATCCTCGTGTTGCTGATGACCATCCCCGGCCTCGCGCTGTTCTACGGCGGCCTCGTCCGCAGCAAGAACATGCTCTCAGTGCTGATGCAGGTATTCTACACCGTCTGCATCGTCTGCATCATCTGGGCGCTCTATGGTTACAGCCTGACGTTCACCGGCGGATCGGACTTCATCGGCGGCTTCTCGAAAGCCTTCATGCAGGGGATCACGACGGAAACGGCGGCCGCTACGTTCTCGGTCGACGTCAACATTCTGGAGATGGTCTACTTCTGCTTCCAGATGACGTTCGCGGCGATCACGCCGGCACTGATCGTCGGCGCGTTCGCGGAACGCATGCGCTTCGCCGCACTGGCGCTGTTCGTACCGCTCTGGGTGACGCTGATCTACTTCCCGATCGCGCACATGGTCTGGTACTGGGCCGGTCCGGACCTGATCACCGATGCCGCAAAGGCCCTGGCTGCCGCTACTGACACCGCGGCAAAGGCAGCTGCGCAGGCCAAGCTCGACGAAGTGATGGCGGACGCGGGCTTCATCTTCAAGAAGGGCGCGCTCGACTTCGCCGGCGGCACGGTGGTGCACATCAACGCCGGTATTGCCGGCCTTGTCGGCGCCTTCCTGATCGGCAAGCGCACCGGTTACGGCAAGGAACTGATGACTCCTCACTCGCTGACATTGACCATGGTCGGCGCTGCCCTGCTCTGGGTCGGTTGGTTCGGCTTCAACGCCGGCTCCAACCTCGAAGCGTCGGGCGGCGCGGCGCTCGCCATGACCAACACCTTCCTCGCAACCGCCGCGGCCGCGCTGGCCTGGATGTTCGCGGAATGGATCATCAAGGGCCATCCTTCGGTGCTCGGCGCGTTGTCGGGTGCTGTGGCGGGTCTCGTCGCGGTGACTCCGGCATCGGGCTTTTCCGGTCCGATGGGCGCGATCGTGCTCGGCCTCTTCGCCGGCGTGATCTGCCTGTTCTTCTGTACGGTCGTGAAGAACTCGCTCGGCTACGACGACTCGCTCGACGTGTTCGGCGTGCACGGCATCGGTGGCATCGTCGGTGCGCTCGCCACCGGCATCCTGGCGAACCCGGCGCTCGGCGGCACCGGCGTGATGGACTACACCACCGGCAAGATCGGCGAGTACGACACGGTCACGCAGATGATCTCGCAGTGCTGGGGCGTCGGCGTCACCATCCTGTGGTCGGGCATCGGTTCGCTGATCCTGTTCAAGGTGGTCGACGTGATCGTCGGACTGCGTGCCACGGTGGAGAGCGAGCGCGAAGGCCTCGACATCACCGAGCACACCGAACGCGGCTACAATATGTGAGGTTCCTCCCGAGCATGGTCCCGATCCGAAGGGCCGCGTTAGCGCGAAGTGCGAAGCGGTTTTCGGACTAGACCATGCTCAAACTCAAGGGGTGCGGCAGGAGTCTCGCCGCACCCTCGACTTACGGACGGCGCAATACCCGGCAGTGTGCCCGTTCGTATGGGGGCTCCAGCGCAAGCTGGGGCCCTTTTTCTTTTTTTGAGAATCGCTCACTGCACGATGAAGGCAAAAGATGATCCGTACCTGCGATAATGCCGCAGCGCGGAGCCAATGTACGGCAGCGTACCGATTGGCATACGCGAATCACAGACCCTCATCACATACGCACTCGGAGAATTGTCGTAGAGGAGGATTCCCCTTGCAGACATCATTGCCAACAAGCGAACAGACTGCAGATTACATTTCACAGATGTGCCGCGAGCTTGCGGTCATGGCCAGACAGGCCAATTTCATAACGGCCGGCGATATGCTTGCTTTAGTAGCACGTAGTTTCAACCAGCCCGGTTCAGCAGAATCTCCCTCGTTGGACATCAAGAGAGTGGCGTAACCGGCTCACCTGCTATTTTTAGTAGAGCAGTGCATTCGCACGACGCCGCATGAAGTGCGATGCGATCGATAACCTCGATATGACCACGGCTGCGCCGGATCAGGCCTAGTACTTCGAGATGACCCGCCGCCTCGGTGATGGACGCGCGGCGAACACCGAGGACCTGCGACAGCAGCTCCTGGGTCATCGGCACGAAGTTGCTTTCGAGCCGGTCGCACGCTCGCAGCAACCAACGGCTGAAGCGCAACTCGATCGAGTGAAGCGCGTTGCAGCCTGCATTGACGAACATCTGCCGCAGGAGGTTTTCGACATATTCGATCAACGTGTCCTGAATAACCGGATGCTCCTTTCCCAGTCTCCTGATGTCGCTTGAAGCGATGCGCAAACCTGTCCCGGGAAGGTAGACGACTGCCCGACCGGAGTAAGACCGCACTCCGAGTCCGGCCGTGCTGCCGAGAACACCGTCCCGTCCGATCGAAACTGTTTCGATTGATCTGCCATCGCTCATCACCGCAAGCAGCGAGATCATTCCGGACTCAGGAAAAACCAGATGGTCGATCTGCTTTCCCGGCTCGCCCAGGATCGTCCCTTGCTGCATGACGATGCTCTTGCCTGACGCAATCAAAAGCGCGCGCTGTTCGGCCGGAACCGAGGAAAGCAAATGGTTTTGAGTGGGCGCCGAAGGGGACGGAACCACAGGAGAGCCTGGCCTTTCGAGCAATCAGAAGTTGATGCGCGAGATAGCACTCAAGCTTCTGTTGCAAGAGCGAACGTGACTTTAGTGATCGCTAGCTTGGCTGTTTGTCCGGTACCGCACCTATCTCGAAGATTGGCCGGATTTTTTTCAATTAAAATAAGGGCTTGCCGAAATCAGAACTTCGCAAAAGCAGCTTCACTGGCTGGCCGTACGGGGCTCGCGGAACAGCTTTGCCTTGGATATCTACGCCGTCCTGTCAGGCAACGCGCCTGCAATCTCTGGGGTCCATATGATTTGAGGGAATTCGCGCGGGATTTCCGATGGTTAATCGCGCCTTAACCTGCCCGCCCCTATGGTGCTTTGATGTAATCCCGCCCGGCGGTCCGCGTCCTGCCGAGCGTTTTGAAAGTGCTGGCGTTTTCGCATGGTTTCGTCCGCTCCGTCCCGCCTCGCGCAAGGCGCCGGCGCCGCTTCCGGCGCGCCGGAGAGCGAACGCTCGCCGTTTGCCCGCCTGACCGACCTGCTGAGCCCCTATCAACCCAGCAAGCCGCTGATCAATCTGTCGGTCGGCGAGCCGCAGCATGGCGTTCCCGATTTCGTCGGCCCGGTGCTCGCGCAGCACATCGCCGAGTTCGGCCGCTATCCGATGGCCAAGGGCATCGAGCCGTTCCGCAAATCCGCTGCCGCGTGGCTCGGCAGGCGCTTCAAGCTGCCGCGCGCGATCAACCCGGACAGCGAGCTTCTGGTGCTCAACGGCAGCCGCGAAGGTCTGTTCTTTGCCGCGATTGCCGCCTCACGCTACGTCAGCGACCGACGCGGCCCGCCGGCAATCCTGATGCCGAATCCGTTCTATCCGGCCTATGCAGCGGGCGCGCGCGCCGCCGGCTGCGAAATCATTCTGATGCCGACCACGCGCGAGAACGGATACTTGCCCGATCTTGATTCGCTGAGTGAGGCGACGCTCGCGCGCACGGTGGCGTTCTTCATTGCCTCGCCCGCCAATCCGCAGGGCGCGGTCGCATCGCCCGTCTACTTCAAGCGCCTCTGCGACCTGGCGCAGCGTTACGGCTTCATCGTGCTGAGCGACGAGTGCTACTCGGAGATCTATGGCGCAACCGCGCCCGGCAGCGCGCTCGAACATTCAGGTCCGGACTTCAGCAACGTCGCCGCGTTCCAGTCGCTCTCGAAGCGCTCGAATCTGCCCGGCATGCGCGTCGGCTTTGCCGCCGGTGATGCAAAGTTCCTCGCGCGCTTCCATGAGTTGCGCAATGTCGCCGCGCCGCAGGTGCCGGTGCCGCTGCAACACGTGGCGATCGCCGCCTACGCCGATGAAGTTCATGTCGAGGCAAACCGCAAACTCTACGTGCAGAAGTTCGACCTCGCCGATCAGATCATCGGCGATCGTTTCGATTACAAGCGTCCTGACGGCGGCTTCTGTCTCTGGCTCGACGTCTCCGCTTATGGCGGCGACGAAGCTGCCACGGTGAAGTT
>JBEIPX010000473.1:0-2718 GCA_040376815.1 Bradyrhizobiaceae bacterium | reverse complement strand
CCACCACGGCGCTGGTCGCGCACCTGATGCGCGAGGCGAAGCACGACGTGCAGATGGGCGGCAACATCGGCACCGCGATCCTCTCGCTCGAACCGCCGCGCGCCGGCCGCGTGCATGTGGTCGAGATGTCGTCGTATCAGATCGATCTCACGCCCTCGCTCGATCCGTCGGTCGGTATCCTGCTCAACGTCAGCGAGGATCATATCGATCGCCACGGGACGCTGGCGCACTACGCGGCCGTGAAGGAGCGGCTGGTTGCATCCGTGCAGGAGAGCGGCACCTCGGTCGTCGGCGTCGACGATCAGTGGTGCCAGGCGATTGCGGACCGGGTCGAGAACGCCGGCAAACGCACGGTGCGCATCTCGGTGAAGCGTCCGCTGGCGGATGGGCTTTATGTCGACCGCGAAACCATCTGGCAGGCGGCCGGTGGCGCGCGCACCGAAATCGCGAAGGTCGGCGGCATCGGTTCGCTGCGCGGCACGCACAATGGACAGAATGCGGCGGCGGCGGTCGCAGCCGGAATAGCGATCGGTGTCGCGGCGGACGTATTGCAGCGAGGACTGCGAAGCTTCCCGGGTCTGGCGCACCGGATGGAGCAGGTCGGCAAGCAGGGCGCGACGCTGTTCGTCAACGACTCCAAGGGCACGAATGCCGATGCAGCGGCGCGCGCGCTGTCGTCGTTCAACGACATCTTCTGGATCGCCGGTGGCAAGCCGAAGACCGGCGGCATCACGAGCCTCGCCGAATTCTTCCCGCGCATCCGCAAGGCGTATCTGATCGGCGAGGCGGCGCAGGAATTCGCCGCGACGCTCGATCAGGCGCAGCAGCCGGTGCCATATGAGATCAGCGGCACCATGGATGTGGCGGTCGCCGCCGCCGCGCGTGATGCGGCCGCGGCCGGTCTGCACGATCCGGTGGTGCTGCTGTCGCCGGCGTGCGCGTCGTTCGACCAGTATCGCAACTTCGAGATCCGCGGCGCGGCCTTCCGCGACCTCGTGCTGGCGCTGCCGGGCGCCAAGCCGATGGCTTAAGGCGCTGGCCTTGTCTCATCGTCATTGCCGGGCTTGACCCGGCAATCCATCTTTCTTCGAAGGCCGTTTTTGAAGATGGATGCCCGGGTCAAGCCCGGGCATGACGAGTAGTAGAGTTCAGGGAAAATTTGATTCAACTTCTTAACGATACGTAAACCATGATGGTGGACCACTAGGGCGATTGGATCGCGCCCTCAGGATCGCCCAGGATTCGTAATGATTTCCCGCGAACGCCGCACGCCGCTCAGTGAATGGTGGTGGACTCTCGACAAGCTGCTGCTCGCAGCCGTGCTGACCCTGATGGTCGCCGGCGTGATTCTCTCGCTCGCGGCGAGCCCGCCGGTGGCGACGCGCATCGGCCTCGATCCGTTTCATTTCTTCAACCGGCACGTGGTCTTCATCGTGCCGTCGTTCCTCGTGCTGATCGCGACATCGTTTCTGTCGCCGCAACACATCCGGCGCGCGGCGCTGATCATCTTCGCCATCAGCCTGGTGCTGATCGTCGCGACCCTGCTGTTCGGGCCCGAGGTAAAGGGCTCACGACGCTGGATCACCATTCTCGGCATCAACATCCAGGCCTCCGAAATCGCCAAGCCGGCGTTCGTCGTCGTCGTCGCCTGGCTGTTCGCGGAATCCGCACGGCGTCCGGAGATGCCGGCAACGACCCTGTCGCTCGCGGCGCTGCTGACCCTGGTCGCGCTGCTCGTGGCGGAACCGGATTTCGGCCAGACCATGCTGGTTTTGATGGTGTGGGGCGCGCTGTTCTTCATGGCCGGCATGCGGATGATCTGGGTGTTCGGGCTCGCGGGTGCCGCGGGCGCGGGTCTCTTCAGCGCCTATCTCTTCGTTCCGCACGTCGCGCGGCGCATCAAGCGATTCATGGACCCCGCATCGGGCGACACGTTCCAGGTCGACATGGCGATGGAATCCTTCGCGCATGGCGGCTGGTTCGGGCAGGGGCCGGGCGAGGGCACGGTGAAGCGCATCCTCCCCGACAGCCACACCGACTTCGTGTTCGCGGTCGCGGCGGAAGAGTTCGGCATCATCCTCTGCCTCGTCCTGCTGTCGCTGTTCGCCTTCATCGTCATCCGATCGCTGATGCGCGCATATAAGACGGAAGATCTGTTCGTGCGCTTCGCTGCCTCGGGGCTGGCGATTCTGTTCGGTGTGCAGGCGGCGATTAACATGGCGGTGAACCTGCATCTCGTTCCGGCGAAGGGCATGACCTTGCCGTTCATCTCCTACGGCGGTTCCTCGATGATTTCGCTCGCGTATGGAATCGGTATGCTGCTGGCCTTGACGCGGCAGGCTCCCGGCGCCGATATCGTGGCGTATAACGAGCGCAGGACGGCGCAGAGCTACGCCTGACGCAGTAGTTCCGAGCGGCAGGCACGATGGCTGATCGACCTCTCATTCTTCTCGCGGCAGGCGGCACCGGCGGACATCTGTTTCCGGCGGAGGCGTTGGGCTCCGTGCTGATGAAGCGCGGCTATCGCGTGCGGCTCGTCACCGATGACCGCGCGGTGCGCTACAGCGGCCTTTTCTCCGAAGGCATGATGGACGTGGTTCCGAGCGAGACGCTGCGGGCGCGCAATCCGTGGGCGATCGCGAAGACCGTCGTGATGCTCGGCGTCGGCACGGCGATGGCGCTGAACCTGATGCGGCGGCTGAAACCGGCGGCCATCGT
>JBEIPX010000135.1:0-7593 GCA_040376815.1 Bradyrhizobiaceae bacterium | reverse complement strand
GTTCGTCGCCATCGGCGATCCCGACGACAGCTCGCGCCTGACCATCCATCTCTCGACCGAGCCGGGCGGCGATTACCGCATCTACGTCAGCTCGCGCCACTATACGGCGTGGGAAGCGGCTGCCCTGATCGCGACCGCGCGCAGCGCCCAGCAGCGTCGTCTCGCCGCGGCGTTCTAACCGCGCAACCTCGCTCGTTCATCCCTCATTAACCACGCGCAAACCACGCGGTGCGCAGGCGCGGTTCCTCAAGCACTTCGCAACGTGCGTGCGCCATCGTGCGGCCGGGGACGGCTAAGCGAGGGATGCAATGAAATACCAAGCGATTCGTTTGCGATCGGCGTTCCGCCGTCTGAAGCGCCGCAACGCCTGGATCGCAACCACCATCAAATGGGCTTTCCTCTTCTCCGCGGCGTTTGGCGGCACTTACGGCTTCGTGACAGCCGTCACCTCGGACGCGAGCGGCTACAACCCTCACACCTTCGCCGTCGGCGTCAGTTTTCTGTTCACCATCGCTTGTGTCGCAATTGCAGCGCTGAGCATGCGGCTGCGCTGGATGAAGAAAAAGGTCCGCGCGATCGTCCTGCAGAGCGAGGCGATGGCCGACCGGAACTGGGAACTGAAGGAAGCGGAGGAACGCGCCCGCAGCCTGTTCGAGACCCAGGGCGACCTGATCGTTCTGCGGGATGCCAATGGCCGCATCACGTTTGCGAACGATGCGTTCTGTGCCCTGGCGCGGAAGTCGCGCGCCGAGCTGACCGGTACGGCTTTCACGCTCGACATCCTGATCCAGGGCGATGCCGCAATCGCCGCCGACGGCACCAGGATACACGACCAGCAGATCGCGACGCCGTCGGGTCCGCGGTGGATCGCCTGGCGCGAGGGCCTCGTGCGCCACGACGCCGGCCAGCCCGCGGAATGGCAAAGCGTCGGCCGCGACGTCACCGACCGCGCCGAAACCGAGCACGCGCTCGAAGACGCGCGCGATCAGGCGCATGCGGCGAACCGCGCGAAGTCCCGCTTTCTGGCGATGGCCTCGCATGAAATCCGCACGCCGCTGAACGGCATTCTCGGCATGAGCGGCCTTCTGCTCGACACCAAGCTGACGCCGGAACAGGCGACCTACGTCAACGCCGTCAAATCCTCCGGCGACGCGCTGCTGTCGCTGATCGAGGAGCTGCTCGACTACTCCAAGATCGAAGCCGGCAAGATCGACCTCGCGCAGCAGCCGTTCGGGCTGACGGCCATGATGGAGGATATCACCGAGCTGCTGGCGCCCCGCGCTCACGCCAAGGGTATCGAGATCGCCTGCTATGTCGACGAGCGCCTGCCGGTGATGGTCTCGGGTGACGCTGCACGGCTGCGGCAGGTACTGCTCAATCTCGCCGGCAACGCCATCAAGTTCACCTCGCAGGGTGGCGTCGCACTGATCGCCGAACCCGGCATCTGGGAAGGCGAGATCAGCTTCCTCGTGCGCGACACCGGCATCGGCATTGCCCCAGAGGCGCAGGAGCGCATTTTCCGCGAGTTCGAACAGGCCAGCGAAGAGACTGCGCGCGACTATGGCGGCACTGGACTGGGACTCAGCATCAGCGACCGCATCGTCAAGCGGATGGGCGGACGCATCGTTCTGGAGTCCAGGCCCAACCATGGTTCGACGTTCGAAGTGGCGATCCCGCTTGCGGCGGCAGCGAGGGACGTAATCGTCGCGGTGCAGCCGGAAAGCTGGCCTGATCTCACCGGCAAACCGGTGATGATCGTCACCGCACAGCCGGTCGAGGCTTCGCTGATCGAGAAGCGGCTGGCGCGCTGGGGCGCCCATATTTGCATTGTCTCGGATATCTCCGTGGCGGAAGCGCTGCTGCCGGAACGCGGCTGGCATGCGCTTCTGATTGACGGCAGCTTCGGCGCGCGCGCGCAAGCCTTCGCCCACATTGCTGCGGCTCATACGCAGCATCGTATCGTCATGCTGACGCCGGCGATGCGGCACGATACCGGCATGATCTCCGCGCCCGGCTTCACCGGATATCTCGTGAAGCCGCTGCGCGCGGCGTCGCTTGCCGCACGCCTGATGCCGTCAGGAGCGAACGAGACGCCGCTGCTCGATGCGAGCGACGCGCCCTCGATCGCGGCACGCGCCGTGGATGCCGGACTCTCGATCCTCGTCGCCGAAGACAACGAGATCAACGCGCTGCTGATGCGCTCGCTGCTCGGCAAGCTCGGCCATCGCGCGGTCATCGCGGTGAACGGCGAACAGGCGCTGGAATCGTGGCTGATGGCGACCGCCGCCAGCGCGCCGTATGACGCGGTGCTGATGGACGTGCAGATGCCGGTACTCAACGGCGTCGAAACGGCGAAACGCATTCGTGCCGCCGAAGCCGGGCAGCATGCGCGACGCACGCCGATCATCGCGCTGACGGCGAACGCGCTGGTGGAAGATCGCTACGCCTGCTTCGAAGCCGGCATGGATGGCTTCCTCGTCAAACCGCTCGATCGTGACAAGCTTGCGACAGCGCTGGCCGGTATCTCCACGGCGGCGAACGCGGCGGCATAGCCCGCGCTGTGGCGACTGCGACGCTGTCATAAATCCTTCGGCTGCCCGTGATTAATGGCGCGCAGCGTTTGCGTCGAATGTGATTCGACGCAAACCTCGCGTGGGGCAGACCGATGCACGGCGACAACCAGTATCGCCCGAAACTCAATCTCATTCAGATGTGGCGGCCCGAGCAGGCCAAGGCTGTTGCGGCAACTGCTGCAACCTGGCTGATGCCGGGGTTGCGCGACGTCGACGCGTTCCGCGCACTCACGTCGCCGGAGAACAGCGCGACGCTCGGCCGGATCGGCTCGCTCGAGGTGCGGCTCGCGCGCAAGAAGGGCGAGATTAAGCGGGCGCAAAAGCTGCGCTATCGGGTGTTCTACAAGGACGGACACGCGATCGCCGACGCGAAGACCATGCTGTCGCAGCGCGACAAGGATGCCTACGACAAGATCTGCGATCATTTGCTGGTGATCGATCATGCCGCGAAGCCGTCGTTCAGCGGCAAGCTGCCGGTGGTCGGCACCTACCGTCTGCTTCGCCATGAAGTGGCCATGCGCAACGGCGGATTCTACACGGAAAACGAGTTCGACATCTCCGGCATGATCGCGCGCCACCCCGGACTGCGCTTTCTCGAACTCGGCCGGTCCTGCGTGCTGCCGCCCTATCGCAACAAGCGCACCGTCGAACTTCTCTGGCATGGCATCTGGAGCTATGTGCGGCAGAATAATTTCGATGCAATGATCGGCTGCGCCAGTTTCGAGGGCACCAATCCCGATCGGCTTGCGATGCCGCTGTCGTTCCTGCATCACTTCGCGCCAGCGCCGGATGTCTGGCAGGCGCGGGCGCGCAGCTCCCGTCGCGTCGAGATGAACCGCATCGCGAAGGAAGCGATCGACAAGAAAGCGGCGTTGCGCGAATTGCCTCCGCTGATCAAGGCGTACCTGCGGCTCGGGGCCTATGTCGGCGACGGCGCGGTGATCGATCACCAGTTCGGTACGACCGACGTCTTTATCGTCATGCCGGTGTCGGACATCAGCGAGCGCTACATCGGCTATTTCGGCGCCGACGCGACGCGCCACGCGGCCTAGTTTACGACCGGTCCGAGAGCGCCAGCTTCGCGCCGAGCGCCGCGAAAGCTCCGGCGAAAACCCGCCGCATCCAGGTCATCACCCGCGGCCGCGACACCACGTGGTCTCGCACCGAAGCTGCGAACACGCCATACGCTGCGAACACGACGAACGTGAGCAGCATGAACACCGCGCTGAGTTCGAGCATCAAAAGCAGCGCGTCCGGACGATCCGCGCTGACGAACTGCGGCAGGAAGGCAAAGAAGAAGATCGACAGTTTCGGATTGAGGATGTTGACCAGAACCGCGTGGACGATCACCTGAACGTCCGAACGCGCGGCGATATCCTTTTCGATCTTCAGCGTGCCGTGCTCTTTCAGCGTCATCCACGCCATATAGAGCAAGTAGGCGACGCCGAGATACTTCATCACCTGGAACGCAAGCGCGCTCGTATGAAGCAGCGCTGCAAGACCGGTAATCGCAGCCAGCATGTGCGGAACGATGCCGAGCGTGCAGCCGAACGCGGCGACGATGCTCGCACGTGTGCCGCGCGAGAGGCCAGCGGCGATCGTGTAGATCGCCCCCGTTCCGGGCGAGGCAACGACAATCAGCGATGTGAGAATGAATTCAATACCCACGCCTGTCTCCCGATCCGGATCAAAGCCGGCGCAGCGCGACCTGTTCGACGACGTGCGACGGACCCTTGGTGAGAATCAACGTGGCGCGCGGCCGGGTCGGCAGAATGTTCTCGTGCAGGTTGGCAAGGTTGGTACGGCTCCAGATATCGAGTGCCGTCTTGGTTGCCTCCTCGTCCGAGAAATTCGCATAGCGATTGAAATAGGAGCGCGGGTCCGCGAACGCCGTCTGGCGCAGCGCCAGGAAGCGTTCGACATACCACTCGCGCAGCACGTTCTCGTCGGCGTCGAGGTAGACCGCGAAGTCGAAGAAGTCGGAGACGTAGGGCACCGCCTTGCCGTCGCGTGGCAGGCGGCCGGTTTGCAGCACGTTGATGCCCTCGAGAATCAGGATGTCCGGCTGATCGACCGTCACCCACTCGTTCGGGATGACGTCGTAGGTGAGGTGCGAATAGACCGGCGCGCGCACGTTGCGCCGTCCGGCCTTGAGGTCGGACAGGAACTGCAACAGCGTCGGCAGATCGTAGCTCTCGGGAAAGCCCTTTTTCGTCATCAGGCCTTCGCGCTCGAGAACCGCGTTCGGATAGAGAAAGCCGTCGGTGGTGACGAGATCGACTTTCGGCCGGGGCGACCAGCGCGCCAGGAGCGCCTGCAGCACGCGCGCCGTGGTCGATTTGCCGACGGCAACCGATCCGGCAACGCCGATGATGTAGGGCATCTTGCGATCCTCGATGCCGAGGAAGCGCCGTTGTTCGACAAACAGACGCTGCGTCGACGAGACATAAATCGACAGAAGGCGTGACAGCGGCAGATAGATTTCCTCGACCTCCTTGATGTCGAGGCGATCGTGCATCGAACGAAGCCTGGCGACTTCGTCCGCCGTCAGCGTCATCGGCGTATCGGCACGGCGCGCGGCCCATTCGGCGCGGGTGAACAACCGGTACGGGTTGTAAAGCTGCTCAGTACGCACGTCCATGATACTCATCCCCGCCCGGCGCTTGCTGATCTTCGATGCAAGAGCGATCCCGAAATTTCTTTCAGCGCCTCTTTCGCGAAATCACTACCCTCATTCGGGAATACCTACCCGCGCGAACGCGAGGCTTTTTCCTCGAGGCCCGAGACCTGCGTCCGCTCGGCGAGCACCGCCTCGACTTCAGCCAGCGTAATCCCGCGCGCTTTCAAAAGCACGAGCAGATGAAACACGAGATCGGCGCTTTCAGCGATGAGATGATGACGATCATTCTCGACTGCGGCAATCACGGTTTCGACCGCTTCCTCGCCGAGTTTCTTGGCGCAGTGTTCCGCGCCCTTGTCGAGCAGCTTCTTGGTGTACGACACATCGCCGGTCGAGGCCGCGCGGGCGTCGATGATCCGGGCGAGGTCGTGGATCGTAAAGTGCGACATCAGCGGGCCCCTACTTCCGTTCCGCCGGTTGAACTGCTGGTTCTCAGGAACCAGTATCAGGTATCCGCCCCGTGAGGGAGCCTAAACTCCTGACAGGTCTCACAAATCAAGGGTCGAGCCGCATCGGCAGGCCGGCCCGGACCATATGCTCCTTGGCCTGCTGAATGGAAAACTCGCCGAAATGGAAGATCGAGGCGGCCAGCACCGCGCTCGCGTGCCCGTCACGAACGCCGGCAACAAGGTGATCCAGATTGCCGACGCCCCCGGAGGCGACGACCGGCACGCGGACGCTGTCCGCTATCGCGCGCGTGAGCGGAATGTCGAAGCCCTGGCGGGTGCCGTCGCGATCCATGGAGGTGAGCAGGATTTCACCGGCGCCAAGCGACGCGACTTCCTGCGCATACTCGATCGCATCGATGCCGGTTTCCTTGCGGCCGCCATGCGTGAAGATCTCCCAGCGATCCGAGCCGCCCGGCCGTTTCACGCGCTTGGCATCGATCGCGACGACGACGCATTGATCGCCGAACTTCTCGGCTGCCTCTTTCACGAATTCACGGCGGCTGACGGCAGCGCTGTTGATCGACACCTTGTCGGCGCCGGAGGTGAGCAGCGTGCGGATGTCTTCGACAGTGCGCACGCCGCCACCGACGGTGAGCGGCATGAAGCATGCCTGCGCCGTGCGGCGGACCACATCGAGAATGGTGCCGCGATTTTCGTTGGTCGCGGTGATGTCGAGGAAAGTCAGTTCGTCAGCGCCCGCGGCATCGTAGGCGATCGCGGCTTCGACCGGATCGCCGGCATCGCGCAGATCAACGAAGTTGACGCCCTTGACGACGCGGCCGTCCTTCACATCGAGACAGGGAATGACGCGGACCTTGAACATATGAAGCCTTATTGAGTTGCGCTTATTCCAATCGCAAACCGGTTTCCACTTTTGCGGAAGGCGCGCTATCCACGCTCGATCTTGTTGACCAGCAAATAAAGATACGCACAAACCGCAACCACGATCGGCAGACAGCCGAGGCCGATCAGCGCATCGGAAAAGTCGCGGCGCTCGCGGAAAAACCACGCCCCGGCCCAGCAGAGCGGCGCAGCGACCGCGGCAAAGATCATGATCGGGCGCAGCAGCCTGTCGAGATTTAGAACAGGACCGCGTTTCTTCTGGGAGGTCATGCCTTGCCCTTGACGCCCCGGATCAGCTTCAGCGCCTCCGCCGGATCGACCCTGCCGTCGTAGAGCGCGCGGCCGGCAATCGCGCCCGCAAGCTTGCGCGCATGAGGCGATACCAGCGTGCGAATATCCTCGATCGAGGCAAGGCCGCCCGAAGCAATCACCGGAATTTCAATCTCCTCGGCAAGCGCGATCGTCGCATCCCAGTTGATGCCTTTCAGCAAACCGTCGCGGGCGATGTCGGTGAAGATGATCGCGGCCACGCCGACATCCTCGAAGCGCTTCGCGATCTCGAGCGCGGTGACTTGCGACGTCTCGGCCCAGCCTTCGACCGCGACCTTGCCATCACGCGCATCGAGGCCGACGGCGACGCGGCCGGGGTGTTTTCTTGCAGCATCTTTCACGAAAGCAGGATCGCGCACGGCGGCCGTGCCGATGATGACGCGGTCGATGCCCTTCGCGAGCCACGCCTCCAGCGTCGCGAGATCGCGGATGCCGCCGCCGAGCTGCACCGGCATGGCGATCACCTTCAGCATTGCCTCGACCGCCAGCGCATTCACCGGCTTGCCGGCAAACGCGCCGTCGAGATCGACCACATGCAGATGCGAGAAGCCCTGCTCCTCGAACGCGCGCGCCTGCGCCGCGGGATCGGTGTTGAACACGGTCGCACGCGCCATGTCGCCTTGTTGCAGGCGGACGCACTCACCATTCTTCAGATCGATCGCGGGAAAGAGGATCACGGCTTCCACTTCAGAAAGTTGGAAATCAGCGCCAGCCCAAG
>JBEIPX010000336.1:0-4054 GCA_040376815.1 Bradyrhizobiaceae bacterium | reverse complement strand
TGGTGCCGGTGCCCGGCGGCGTACTGATCAAGGACAAGGGCGGCAAGCTCGTCGGCGCGATCGGCCTCAGCGGCGATACCTCGGACAATGACGAGACGTGTGCGGTTGCGGCGATCGAGTCCGCAGGCTTGAGCGCGGACGTTGGCTGATCACGGTTTACGTGTGAGATACTTGCCGATCTCGGTGTGATCGGCGCTCTCGCCGAGCACCTTCAGAGCAGCATCCCACATATCGGCGACCTGATCCGCGAGCGGAGCGGGAACGCCGATATCGTGGGCGAGGTTGTCGGCGGTACGGATATCCTTGGCCATCAGCGCCATCGAGAAGCCGGAAGCGAAGCTGTTCGAGATGATGAACTGCTTCAGCTTGTTCTCCGTCGAGTTGTTGCGGCCGGTCGAGGCGTTCAGCACGTCCACCAGCACGTTCGGTTCGAGTCCGAACTTCTCGGCAATCGCGACCGCTTCGGCGGCGGCCGCGAGACCCGCAGCCGAGACGTAATTGTTCAGCGCTTTCGCGGCGTGGCCGGAGCCGAGCGGACCGGTGCGGAAGATCGACTTGCCCATGGCGGCAAGCACCGGATCGATGCGGTCGATGGTCGAGTCTGCACCGCCGGCCATGATCGCCAGCGTGCCGTCGATGGCGCGTTTGACGCCGCCGGACACCGGCGCATCGACGAACGCGAATCCCGCCTTGATGACCTCTTCGCCGAGCGTGCGGGTGCCAAGCGGTGCCGACGAGCTCATGTCGATGACGACCGCACCTTGCTTCAGATACCCCATGAAGCCTTCGACCGCAGCGCGAACGATCTTGCCGTCCGGCAGCAGCGTGATCACCGCATCCGCCGTCTTGACGGCAGCCGCCGCGCTTTCCGCTGCCGTCCCGCCCTCCGCCACGTACTTCGCGCGTGCACCCGCCGACAGATCGAAACCAATGACGTTATAGCCCGCACGGGTGAGGCAGGCGGCCATCGGCCGGCCCATATTGCCAAGCCCGATGACGGCGACATTGGCGGGCGGCGTAATGATCAGGCTTTGGGCTGGCACGGATGTTTCCTTGTTTGTTGAGGTAACTTAACGCCGAATCTATCGCAAAGCCGCTCGTACTTGCAGCGCAGACTGTGTATGTCAGGTGGCCGAAATTGAGAGACGGGAGATTGGTATGAGCTACAACCAGACCATCACGCTTGGCGGACTGTTCGATAAGGGCCTTGGCCTGCGCAGCAAAGTGCTGGGCAAGGAGTATGTCGATAAATCCATCAACTCCAGCAATGATTTCATGATGGCGTTTCAGCACATCACCACCGAATGGTGCTGGGGCTATGCCTGGGGCCGCCCGGGGCTCGACAAGAAAACCCGCAGCATGCTCAACCTCGCGATGCTCACCGCGCTCGGCCGTTCACCGGAAATCAAGTTGCACACGCGCGGAGCCATTAACAACGGCTTGACCGTCGACGAGATCAAGGAAGTGCTGCTGCACGCCACCGTCTACTGCGGTATTCCGGCAGGCCTCGATGCCTTCAAGGCGGCAAATGAGGTGCTGACCGAGATGGGCAAGGTGAAATAAACTTTCACGGGCACGATATTGCCGCGAAGCGGCGCCATCCTGGAAGAGGGCAGGCGGCGTTTCGCGATCGTACCCATTGGACGACAAAGACCGATACGACGAGACGAACCATGAGCAATGAATTGCCCGACCGCCTCTCCAACGATCCACGCAGCCCCTATTATAATGAGCAGGTGCTCGCGCGCGATGTAGGCATCCGCTTCAAAGGCGCGGAGAAGCAGAACGTCGAAGAATATTGTGTCAGCGAGAACTGGATTCGCGTCGCAGTCGGCTCGGCGCGTGACCGGTTTGGAAATCCGGTAACAATCAAGCTGACCGGCAAGGTTGAACCGTACTTCCGCAGCTGAGACCGAACCGATGCCAGGCGTGCATGATTTTTCTGCGGTGACGTTGAAGGGCGAGGTGCTTTCGCTCGACCAGTTCAACGGCAAGGTGCTCGTGGTGGTGAACACCGCGAGCCAGTGCGGGTTCACGCCGCAGTACAAGGGGCTCGAAATGCTGCATCGGCAATATGAGCCGCGCGGCTTCTCGGTTCTCGGCTTTCCATGCAATCAGTTCGGTGCGCAGGAGCCCGGTACGTCAGAGCAGATCGGCGAGTTCTGTACGAAGACCTACGATGTGACGTTTCCGATGTTCGCGCGCGTTGACGTTAACGGTGCCGATGCGCATCCGCTCTATCGTTACCTGAGCAAGGCGAAACCCGGGCTGCTCGGCTCCGACTGGATCAAATGGAATTTCACCAAGTTTCTGGTCGGCCGCGATGGCGTTCCGGTCGCGCGTTATGCGCCGGGCGCTGCGCCGGAATCGATGGCGCGGGATATCGAGAAGCATCTCGGCGTGTAGGCCACGGATCACTCCGCAGCCATTATTATTCTGCAGCTTTGGCCGCTTTCATTGCATCGGCTTTCGGCCCGATGTAACCGAACAGGTAAGCCGCAACCTTTCGCATCTGGATTTCCTCGCTGCCTTCGGTGATGCGGTAGCGGCGGTGATGGCGATAGATGTGCTCGAATGCCTTATGGCGCGAATAGCCGATGCCGCCATGCACCTGCATCGCGCGATCGGCGGCCTCGCAGCACAGCCGGTTCGCCCAGTAATTACACATCGAGACCTTGTCGGAGATCTGCCGCTCGATCTCTTTGTGCGGCATGCGATCCATCTCCCACGCCGTCTTGCGGATGAGAAGACGCAGCATTTCGGCTTGGGTTGCAAGCTCGACCAGCGGCCACTGGATCGCCTGATTTTCCGCTAGCTCCTTGCCGAACGGCTTGCGCGCGCGTGCATAAGCGACGCTCTCGTTGATGCAGTAAACCGCAGCGCCGAGCGAGCTCGCGGCCTGACGGATACGGTTCTCGTGCACGAAGCATTGCGCAAGCATCAGTCCGCGATCGATCGGCCCGAACAGCGCGCTGTCCGGCACGAACACGTCGGTGAACGAAACGCGGGGATGGTCTGTCGGCATGTTGAAGGTCCAGAGATATTCCTCGACCTTTAAGCCAGGGGTATTGGTTGGCACCAGGAAGCAGGTGATGCCCTTGGCATCGCCGTCCTTGCCGGATGTTCGCGTGAATGTGGCGCAGTGGGTGGCCACATGCATGCCGGTGGTCCACATCTTTTCGCCGTTGATCACCCAGCCATCGACCCCGTTGCGCGTTTCGCGAACCGCGCGCGTTTCCATGTGCGTCGCGTCGGAGCCGTGGTCCGGCTCGGTGAGACCGAACGAGATGCGATACTTGCCGGTGAATGAACCTTCGATCAGCTCGGCCTTCCGTGCCTCGGTGCCGTAGTTGTCGAGCATCACCACGACCGGAAAATTGCCGACGATCGAGTGCTCGTTCTGAAGGTCGTTGTGCAGACCGAGGCCCTTGGCTGCGAAGTGTTCGCGGATCACGGCCATCCAGAGATTGGAGCCATCCTTGCCGCCGTAGCGTTTCGGCAGCGCGAAGCGAAGATGCCCGGCCTTGTCGGCGCGGTTCTTGGCCTCGCGCAGCAGCTGCTCCCATTCATGCCGCGGCAAGCCTTCGTTCTCGAAATCCGTGCGCGCCCATTCGCGGCGATGATCGAAGAACCGGATGTTATCGTCGGCGTTCTCGAGCGGCTTGATCTCGCGTTCGATGAAGGCATCGAGCTCGGTGAGGTATGCCGCGAGGTCTGGAGGCAGCGCGAAATCCATGGGAAGGCTCCTTGGTTGTTCTTGTTGTTATGAGGTGGCTTTGAGTTCTGCGACGTACGACGCGTAGTTCGGTTGATCGATCCTCAGCTTGTCCATGGTGGTCGCCCAAAGGTGATCGCGCAGTTTCGGATCGTCGAGCGTGATCGTGCCGGTTTCGATCGCCTGCGATAGCGCGCGATTGAGCGCAAGGAGATCGCCATCCTGCTTGAGGAGATCGCGCAACCGCACATGCTCGGCGGCGTTGGCCTCGTCGGCACAGGAGAGTTGCCGAGCCACTAGCTCCAGCGCATTGATGGCGACTCGCAGATCGAACGTGGC
>JBEIPX010000565.1:0-1850 GCA_040376815.1 Bradyrhizobiaceae bacterium | reverse complement strand
GGCCGTAACAACCACCGAATTGGGAACGGTCCCGGCTCAGCGATGCAGCGTTGCACGCTGCTTCGCGTCCGGGACAAGCGTCTTATTTTCCTACTGCTTAATCCCGGCCGCCTTCACCAGAACGGCATTGGCGGCAAGCTCCTTGACGACGAACTCGTCCATCTGCGCGGGCGTCATCGGCATCGGCTCCACGCCAAGCCGCTTCAGATCCTTCTGCATTTCCGGCGTCGCCAACACCTTGCTTCCGGCGGCGTAAATCTTGTCGATGATCGGACGGGGCGTCTTCGACGGCGCGAACACGCCGAACCAGATCGAGGTTTCGCCGTTCTGATAACCGGCCTCCATCGGCGTCGGCACGTCCGGCAGTTCGGCCGAGCGCTTGCCGGTCGAGATCACCAGCGCCCGCACCTGACCTGACTGAATCAGCGGAATCGCCGTCGACAGCGGGCAGAAGTAGAAATCGATACGGCCGCCGAGAATGTCGGAGATGACTTCCGAGCCGCCGCGATACGGCACGTGCGTGGCCTCGAAGCCGGCGGCGAGCCGGAACTTCTCGGCGCTGATGTGAACCGCGGAGCCGACGCCGACAGTGCCGAAGCTGATGTTGGCGTTCTTCTCCTTCGCCGCCGTGACGAATTCCTGCACGGTCTTCCACGGCTTCGCCGGCGACGTGATCATCACGTTGGCGCTGTAACCGATCATCAGCACCGACGAGAAATCTTTGACCGGATCGTATTTGACGTCGTTGAAGACCAGCGGCGCGATCGCATGCGCCGACGAGTGCGCCATGATCGTGTAGCCGTCAGGTTCCGCCCGCGCGACCGCGGTCGAGCCCACGGTGCCGCCCGCTCCGGCGCGATTTTCGACGGTAATCGGCTGCCCGAGTTCCGGCGCGACGCGATCGAACACCAGCCGCGGCACCACGTCCGTCGCGCTTCCCGCGCCAAACGGAATGACCGCCTTGATGACGCGCGACGGCCATACATCCGCCTGCGCCGCAAATGAAACCAGCAACCCGGCTGCGATCACGGGCCATCGGATATGTGTCCTCATCACTTGCTCCTGTTTCATCCACGCTGTTTCCATCTGCTCCGGCAGGATGAAGGTCTGCAAATTTTGTGCTAGAGAATACGGATGCGCCTTGATGCCACCACGCGCCGGACAAGATAGACTACAGACAATTACCCCGCCGCCAACCCGACTCGTGACCGGACACAATCTGTTGAGAAAGCTGTTGCTCGCCCTCGTCCTTCTGATTGTCATTCCGATCGGTGTTTCCGCTGCCGCCTATTGGTCGGGCGACCGCTCCATGAACTGGCAGAGCGCCGACCGCTCGAGTGCCGGCCTCCTGCCCAAAGCGTCGGACCATCCGGAGGCGATCGTACGCGTCTTTGCGGCGCGCACCGTGCGCTGGCGCGGCATCTTCGCGGTTCATAGCTGGATCGTGCTGAAGGATGAGAACGCCCAGCGTTACGTGCGCTACGACTATACCGCTTGGGGTCAGCCGATCTCGGTCGATCGCTTCCAGGCGGATGGGCGATGGTTTGGCGCTGTGCCCGAAACCGTCGCCGCCATCGAGGGCGCCGAGGCGAGCCAGTTGATCCCGAAGATCAAGGCGGCCATCGCGGCCTATCGCTATCGCGAGTATGGCGATTACACCGCATGGCCGGGGCCGAACTCGAACACCTTCGTCAAGGCCGTGCTCGATGCCGTGCCCGAACTCGGCAGCAGCTTGCCGCCAACCGCCATCGGCAAGGACTATCCGTATGACGGGCGATGGTTCGGTCTCACCAGTTCGCAAACCGGCCTGTTCGCCTCGCTTGGCGGCTATCTCGGACTGACGATCGGAT
>JBEIPX010000572.1:0-1759 GCA_040376815.1 Bradyrhizobiaceae bacterium | reverse complement strand
GTGCCCATGCCGATGGTTGCAGCCGCGCGTGAAGCCTTCAGCATCGCCCGCTCACGCGGGTTCGGCGGGAAGGACTTCTCGGCGATGGTCGATTCTCTCTGCGACCTCGCCCATATCGACAAGCCGCGCCTGCCGTAGACGGCAGCTCATCGTTCGATTCCAACGGGGAACGTTGCACCGCTCGGTGGGTTCGGTATCTCGCGTCGCAAGAAAGGCGCGCGTCTGCCGGACTTCGCCGTGCGCGCCGCATTGCAGCCGTGTTCGATCACTGCAAGCAACGTCAAATATCATCGAAACGTCGTGATCGGCGTAAGCGCTGAGTGCTGCTCTATCCGAGCCATCACGCTTTAGTGCGCACGCAACTGTGATGGCTGCTCCCATTTCGCTGGAATAATTCCAAGATACGATTGTTGATTGGAACGGGTCTAAATCGGGCCCGATCACGCCGGTCGTCCGCCGTAAGCGGCACGAACAATCAGACCTTGGGAGCAAGAGCAAATGGCGCGTCTCAACGTGAACGGAAAAGATTTTGACGTCGACGTCGATCCCAGCATGCCGCTTTTGTGGGCGATCCGGGAAAACGTCGGGCTGACGGGGACGAAATACGGTTGCGGCATCGCCCAGTGCGGCGCCTGCACCGTTCATGTCGATGGCGTGGCCACGCGGTCATGCGCGTTTCCGGTCAGCGAGGCTGCCGGCAAGAAAATCGTCACGATCGAAGGCCTTGCCGAGGGCGGCGTGCTCACCAAGGTGCAGCAGGCCTGGATCGATAACGACGTGCCGCAGTGCGGCTACTGCCAATCCGGCATGATCATGGCGGTGGCAGACCTCCTCAAGAGCAAGCCGAAGCCGACCGACGCCGACATCAACGAGGCGATCACCAACATCTGCCGATGCGGCACCTTCCAGCAAGTGCGCGCGGCGATCCACGCCGCAGCAAAAGCCTGATCGGGGAGAGCATCATGAATTTCATTCCGAATATGAATCGCCGCGCGTTCGTTCTGGGCGGCACCGCATTTGGCGGCGCCCTCGCGATCGGTCTCGATCTGCCGTTCGGTGCGGCACCCGCCACTGCTCAAGGCGGCGTGCCTGAGCTCGGCGTATGGGTCGTTGTGAAGCCGGATGAGACGGTCGTCATCCGCATCGCCCGTACCGAGATGGGTCAGGGTTCGCTGACCGGTCTGGCGCAGCTCGTTGCCGAAGAACTCGAGTGCGACTGGTCCAAGGTTACGACCGAATATCCGACGCCCGGCGAAAGCGTAAAGCGCAAGCGTGCGTGGGGCGATTTCTCGACCGGCGGCAGCCGCGGTATCCGCGAGTCGCATGAATATGTGCGGCGGGGCGGTGCCGCAGCGCGGCAGATGCTGATCCAGGCAGCGGCGAACGAGTGGAAGGTCAGTCCATCCGAATGCACCGTCGCCAACAGCGTCATCACGCACACAGCCTCGGGCCGCAAGACGACCTACGGCAAGGTGGCGGAAGCCGCCGCCAAGCTTGAGGTGCCGAAAGACATCAAGCTCAAGGACCCGAAGGACTGGAAGATCGTCGGCAAGCCGGTGAAGCGGCTCGATACGGCGGAGAAGGTCGTCGGCAAGGCCATGTACGGCTCCGACGTGAAGATGCCCGGCATGCTGCTCGCGGCAATCAAGGCGAGCCCCGTGCACGGCGGCAAGCTGAAGAGCTTCGATGCGTCGAAGATCGAAGGCCGCAAGGGTGTCAAGAAGGTGGTGAAGGTCGGCGACAATGCCGTCGCCGTGGT
>JBEIPX010000007.1:0-19718 GCA_040376815.1 Bradyrhizobiaceae bacterium | reverse complement strand
GCTGCCGAACACGCTCATTCACAAGCCGTGGACGGCGACACCGCTCGAACTTGCAAGCGCCGGCGTCGTGCTCGGCAGGACTTATCCGCAGCCGATCGTCGATCACAGGCAGGCGCGGGAGCGCGCGTTGGCGGCCTATGCGAAGACGAGGAAATAGAATTGTCCGTCATTTCCGGGGCGCGTCGAAGACGCGAACCCGGAATCCATCTCACCGCGAGTCATAGCGGAGGCGAAATGGATTCCGGGTTCGCGCGCCCGCAGCCGAGTATACGTGGGGCTGCGCCAGAGAGTGCGCGCGCCCCGGAATCACAGGTTGGTCGGTTGCGCGGATTGAAGCGCCCTCTATGCTGCTTCTCAACAACAAGCATAGGGAAACGTTCATGAGCAGTTCCTCGCAAGCGCCCGCATCCGCCGCGTCTTTCGACTACGGCCCGATCTTCGCGCGCGATCTGCCTCAGCCTGCCGCGCGCTGGGGCGGCTTTTCGAAATATCATTTCGTGGGCGGCAACAACGACTCCGAGCTCGTGCCGCTCGATGACCTGGTCGCGGCGACGAACACGGTGATGAAGCGGGAAGGGCGCAACCTCGCCACCTACAACCTGCTGACCGGCCCGCATGGCTACCGTCCGCTGCGCGACTTCCTCGTCGGCAAGCTGAAGCGCGATGCCGGCATGGACTGCAACGCCGACGACATTCTCATCACCTCCGGCTCGCTGCAGGGCCTCGATCTCGTCAATGCGGTGCTGACGGAGAAGGGCGACACCGTGCTGATCGAGGAGGATTGCTACGAAGGCTCGATCAAGCGGCTCGTGCGTCGTGGCGTGACGCCGATCGGCATTCCGCTCGATCATGACGGCATGCGCATCGATGTGCTGGCGAAGACGCTCGCGGATCTGCAAGCGCGGGGCGTGCGGCCGAAATACATCTACGTCATCCCCACGGTACAGAACCCGACCGCGACGATCATGAGCGAGGCGCGACGGCGCGAACTGCTGAAGTTGTCGGACGACTACGGCGTGCCGATCTTCGAGGATGACTGCTATGCGGATCTGATCTGGGACGGCAAGCGCCCGCCCGCGCTCCATGCGATGAGCAAGACCGGCAACGTCGTCTACATCGGCTCGTTCTCGAAGTCGGTCGCTCCCGCGTTGCGCGTCGGCTACATCGTCGCACCGTGGGAGGTGATGTCGCGCATCCTCGCGATGAAGACCGATGCCGGTTCAGGCGCACTCGAACAGATGGTGCTCGCCGAATTCTGCCCGAAGCATTTTTACGATCACGTGCCGAAGCTGAACCACGGTCTGCGCAAGAAGTGCGAGGCGCTGATGGAGGCGCTCGCCGAGCAGTTCGGCACCGCGGCCGAGTTCGAAGACCCGAAGGGCGGCATCTTCCTGTGGGTGAAGCTGCCGGACAACGTCGACACGCTGAAGCTTTATCAGGCAGCGGTGAAGGCGGGTGTCGCGATCAATCCCGGCGTCGAGTGGTCGGTGAATGCCCCGCACGCGAAGAGCCGCCTGCGTATCTGCTTCGCGAGTCCGAGCGTCGCGCAGATCAAGGATGGCGTCGCCGTGCTTGCGGACGTCTGTCGCAAGGAGTTCGGCGTGCCGGAGCGTAGCGCCAATGTGGAGAAGCGCGGGTGAAGAAAATGAGCCCTCGTCCTGAGGAGACTGCGAAGCAGTCGTCTCGAAGGGCGAGGGCGGATCGTATGCGCATCCTTCGAGACGCCGCCTCTCACGAGACGGCTCCTCAGGATGAGGCCAAACTACGCCGCCAGCGCGGTCTGCAGCTTCTTGCGCAGCGCCGTCACCTCGCCGGCGAGCTTCTTCACGTCGTTGAGGGTGAGGCTGGTCGCGCAGCCGATCGCTTCCGGAATGGTGGCTGCCTTCTCCCGAAGCGCCGTGCCCTGGCGGGTCAGCGTAATGCGCACCACACGCTCGTCGTCGCGGTCGCGCGTGCGCTTGATCAGGCCGGCGGCCTCGAGGCGTTTCAGCAGCGGCGTCAGCGTCGAGGATTCCAGCAGCAGCCGTTCGCCGATCTCGCTGACGGTGCGGTCGTCCCTTTCCCACAGCGCGATCATGACGAGGAACTGCGGGTAAGTGAGCCCGAGCGGATCGAGCATCGGTTTGTAGAGGCGCGTGAACGTATGTCCGGCCGAATACAGCGCGAAACAAAGCAGGTCGTCGATCGTGAGCGAATGAGGTCCGCGGGCCATGGAATCTCTCGTTACAGCATGGAGTTATCCCAATTTAGATCGTCCGCGATTGAATCGCACAAGCAATTTTGCATGGCTGACTGGCAATAAATGACTTGCAAGCGATTAGATCGTGCGCGATATAACTGCCGTGCGCCAACGCAAACCCAAACGGGAGACGACCATGCCAGTAAAAGTTCTCTACAAAACCAGCGCCACCGCGACCGGCGGCCGCGAAGGTGAAGCCGCGACCAAGGACGGCAGCTTCAAGGTCAAGCTCTCGACGCCGAAGGAACTCGGCGGCGGTGGCGGCACCGGCAACAATCCGGAGCAGCTGTTCGCGGCCGGTTATGCGGCCTGCTTCATCGGTGCGATGAAGGCGGTTGCCTCGCAGGGCGGCGGCGTCAAGGTTCCGGCCGATACGACCGTGACCGCCGATGTCGGCATCGGTCCGCGCTCGGAAGGCGGCTTCGGCCTCGAGGTTGCGCTTGCGGTCTCGCTGCCGGGTCTTTCGAAGGCCGACGCTGAAGCGCTGGTCGAGAAAGCGCATCACGTCTGCCCGTACTCGAACGCGACCCGCAACAACATCGACGTCAAGCTGACGGTGGTGTGATTTTGAACACAGCAGCCTCGTCCTGAGGAGCCCGCGCAGCGGGCGTCTCGAAGGACGATTGCAATCCGGCCTCATCCTTCGAGACGCGCATGTGAAGAACATGCGCTCCTCAGGATGAGGTTCTTTGTTAAACGTGCTGGCCGCCGTTGATGTGAATCTCGGCGCCGTTCACATACGAACTCGTCTCCGTGCACAACACGTAGATGATTTTCGCGACTTCGTCGGGCGTGCCGAGCCGGTCCATCGGAATCTGCTCGTGGACGATCTTGTCGGTGCCCGGCGAGAGGATCGAGGTGTCGATCTCGCCCGGCGCGATCGCATTGACGCGGACGCCGACGCGGCCGAAGTCCGACGCCATCTCGCGCGTCAGCGCGGCCAGCGCCGCTTTCGACGTCGCGTATGCCGCGCCCGCAAACGGATGCACGCGCGAGCCGGCGATCGACGTCACGTTGACGACCGAGCCCTTCGCGGCCTTCAGCTCCTCGATCAGTCCGCGCGCCATCATGATCGGCGCGAAGAAGTTCACACGGAACACATGGCTCCAGGTGTCCACGTCGGTTTCGATGGCGCCGAGCCGCTTGCCGCCATCTCCCTTCGGCGAGATCGCTGCGTTGTTGACGAGTGCGTGCAGTTCGCCGCCATCCAGCCGCGAACGGATTTCATCGATGGCGCGCTCCGTGTCCTTGTGGTCGGCGAGATCGACCTGGATGTGATCCTCGGGGCCCGCGCCCCACGGGCATTGCTCCGGAAACGGATGCCGCGAACAGGTGAGCACGCGCCATCCGGCACTCGAGAAACGGATGACAGTGGCGTGGCCGATGCCGCGGCTCGCGCCGGTGAGCAGCAGCGTGCGGCGCTTCTGCGAATTGTCGTTGGTTGCGGCCGCTTCTTTTGCTTTCGGCATCATGGGTAAAGCCGGGTCTTGGTCCACGCGGCGGCGGGTGCGCTGCGATCGAACAGAATACGATCGTGCAGCCGGAACGGGCGATCGTGCCAGAATTCGAACTGCACCGGCGCGATGCGGAAGCCGCCCCAGCCCGAGGGGCGCGGCACGGTGCCGATCACGTGTTTCGCGGCGACCTTGGCGATCGCCTGTTCGAAGGCGAAGCGGCTCTCGAGCGGCTGGCTCTGCTTGCTCGCCCACGCGCCGATCTGTGCTTGTTTGGGGCGTGTCGCGAAATATTCGTCCGCCTCGGCATCGGTCGTTCGCGTCACCGGCCCGCGGATGCGGATCTGCCGGCGCAGCGACTTCCAGTGAAACAGCAGCGCCGCCTTCGGGGCTGCCGCGAGCTCGCGGCCCTTGGCGCTGTCGACGTGGCTGTAGAAGACGAAGCCGTCCCGGTCGTGACCCTTCAGCAGCACCATGCGCACGTCCGGCAGGCCGTCCGGATCGACGGTTGCTAGCGCCATGGCGTTGGGATCGTTCGGCTCGCTTTTTACCGCCTCGGCAAACCAGCCCTCGAACAGGGCGAAGGGGTCATCGGCCGCGGTGAAATCGGGCGTTAACTGGTTCTGGTGTTCCATGGGGCGTGTTTTATTCATTTGCGTGAGAGTAACGTGTTGCGTCGATCACCCGGCCTGGGCCTGTCGCCCGCCTTATATAGGCCAACGGACTGCCCGCGCCTATCCAGCGCTGGCCGCGTGGTGTCGGCGCTGGTTCTTGCCACTATCGGCCTCAGCACGGCCGGATGCACGGTTTCTTCCAAGATCAGCTCCTATTTCGGCAAGACCGAAGAGCACGCGGCTGATGTGACCGGCTCGATCAATGCGATGGCCGAAGTCCGCGACGGATTGACCGACAGCGACCTCGCCTTTACCCGCAATGCCGCATCGGATGTTCTGACCCGGGGCAACAAGGACGCCAGCCAGCCATGGGAAAATCCGCAAACCGGGGCGCGGGGTTCGGTGACGCCGCTGGCGAACTCCTATACCGCCGAGAACGGACGGACCTGCCGTGACTTTCTGGCGAGCTATGTCCGCGACAGACAGGAATCGTGGATGCAGGGCGAGGCCTGCCGGGGTCAGGGCGGACAGTGGGTCGTCCACACCTTGAGACCGTGGAAGCGGACCTGATCCGGCCATACTCCCGTTGCAAAAATGCAACGGGCACCCCAGATGTCCAGCGGGGACCATGCACGGGCGGCGGCTGACAAGCGCGGCTGCGCCCTGCAGAATTCGATCTCCCGGAAGGAGTACCTTGAGAATGCGCGACCCCTACGAGGTGCTGGGGGTGCAGCGAAGCGCAAGCGCGGCCGACATCAAGAGCGCGTTTCGCAAGCTGGCCAAGAAGCATCATCCCGACGCCAACAAGAACGACGCGAAAGCGGCGGCTCGTTTTTCTGAGGTGAACTCGGCGAACGAGATCCTCGGCGACGCCGACAAGCGCAAGCAGTTCGACCGCGGCGAGATCGACGCCGAGGGCAAGCCGCGCTTTCAGGGTTTTCCCGGCGGCGGTCGCGGCGGGCGTGCGCAGCCAGGCGGGGGTTTCGAGAATTACAGCTTCCGCACCGGCGGAGGACCTGGCGGGGGTTTTGCCGGCGCGGGTGGCGGTTTCGAGGATATTCTCAAGAACATGTTCGGCGGCGCAGCCGGCGCGCGCGGCGGCGCGAGTTCGTTCGAATTCGACGGGCCGCTTAACGCGCCCGATCTCGACATCAACGCTGCGATGAGCATCTCGCTCGAAGAGTCCGTGAAGGGCGGCGAGAAGCGCGTACGGCTGCCGAGCGGCAAGGAATTGAACGTCCGCATTCCGGCGGGTGTCAGCGCCGGTCAGCAGATCCGGCTGAAGGGGCAGGGCGACAGTGCACCCGGCCATCGGCCCGGCGATGTACTAATCACGGTGAACATCGCACCGCATCCGTATTTCAAGATCGACGGCAACGATCTGCGGCTCGATCTGCCGGTGACGCTCTACGAAGCGGTGCTTGGCGCGAAGGTTCGCGTGCCCACGCTCGACGGTGCGGTTGACCTGTCGGTGCCGAAGAACACCTCGAGCGGGCGCACGTTTCGCCTCAAAGGCAAGGGCATGCCGCGTGCGGTCGGCCCAAGCGGCGACCTTTTCGTGACCGTGCGCATCGCGTTGCCCGATGGCAATGATGCCGAGCTTGAGGCGCTGATGGAGAAGTGGCGCGAGGGCCATAAGTACAATCCGCGCAGCGATCTCGGCTGATCGCCACTGGCGGTTCAAGGGATCGCGCCGACGCCGGTTCCTCGTTACCGGATTGGCTTATTGGGCAAGGGAACCATACCCTTACGGCGTTAATCACACGGCCGGTCTGGTTCCGTTTGGGCCATTTCGGCGTGGAAATTTGCCGGATCGCGCCTATATTGGTGGCATGAGCAGCAAAGATCCAAGCCCGCAACAGATCGCTCGGGCCGAGAAGCAGAAGATCGCGAGCACTGAAGGCGCCAAGGCCATGTCCGAGGTGCGCGCCCATGATGTTGCGGTGCGCAAGAACATGGAGCGGCTGCGTGCTCTCCGTCTTGCCAAGGAGGCCGAGGAGCGCGCCAACGGCAGTGGTGCCGAGGCGCCGGCTCCGAAGAAAAAAGCGACCCGCAAGGCCGCCAAGGAAAAGGTGACGGCGGAAACGCTGTCGGCCTGGCTCGCCTCGCGCCGCGAGAGCGGTCACAGCACCTGATCCGCTATTCCGGAATGTCCGGCTCCCTCCGTGAGGGATCGCGCGGCTTCCATTGCATCTGTCCGCGTGTGATATGCTCCCGTTGAAAAAAAACGGGAGCGAAAGCGTGCAGATTGATTTCAAGAACAAGAAAGTCGTCGTCGCCGGCGGCAGCCGTGGTATCGGCCGATCGATCGCGCTCGGTTTTGCCGGCGCCGGCGCGTCGGTCTCGATCTGCGCGCGCGGTCAGGCCAGCCTCGATGCGACAGCTGCCGAAATCGGCGCGCTCGGCGTCAAGGCGCACGCAGCGCCATGCGATCTCGCGGACAAGGCCGCGATCGACGGCTACATCGCTACCGCGGCAGGCGCGCTTGGTGGCATCGATATCCTGATCAACAATGCGTCCGGCTTCGGCGGCGGCGATACGGAAGACGGCTGGAGCAAGGGCCTCGACGTCGACGTGATGGCAACGGTGCGTGCGTCGAACGCCGCACTTGCGCACATCGAGCGCAGCGGCGGCGGCGCGATCCTCAATATCTCGTCGATCTCCGGCCTCGCCGCGAGCACGCGCACGCCGTCGTATGCGGCCGTGAAAGCCGCCGTCATCAACTACACCATGTCGCAGGCACTGATGCTCGCGCCGAAGAAGATCCGCGTGAACGCGATCGCGCCAGGCTCGATCGAGTTTCCGGGCGGCATGTGGGAAGAGCGCAAGGCATCGAGCCCGCAGCTCTACGATGCGATCCTGAAATCGATTCCATGGGGCCGCCTCGGCAGGCCGGAAGAAATCGCCAACGCCGCGTTGTTCCTGTGCAGCGATGCCGCGTCATGGGTCACAGGGCAGACGCTCGTCGTCGACGGCGGACAGATGCTGTGAGGTTATCCGGATGAATGCGAATACGAGCGCGGTTACGATCTACCACAACCCCGCGTGCGGCACGTCCCGCAACACGCTGGCGATGATCCGCCAAAGCGGCGTCGAGCCGGCCGTGATCGAGTACGTCAAGACACCCCCGTCGCGCGAGACGCTGGTCGCGCTGATTGCCGCGATGAATATCCCGGTGCGCGATCTGCTGCGCGAGAAGGGCACGCCCTACGCTGAGCTTGGCCTCGCGGATCCGAAGTGGACGGATGACCAACTCATCGACTTTATGCTGGCGCATCCGATCCTGATCAACCGGCCGATTGTGGTGACGCCGCGCGGCGTCAGGCTCTGCCGCCCGTCGGAGGCCGTGTTCGACGTCCTGCCCAATCCCGACATCGGCCGCTTCGTCAAGGAAGACGGCGAGGTTGTCGAACGAGGTTGATCGCTACCGCTTTTCGATCTGCTCGTAGCTTGCGCGTGCGATCGACTTCAGCCGCGGCTTGTCGGCGGGGCCGGACACCGCGTAGCCGTAGTTCTCCGCCACCCACTCGACCGAGGCGACGAGATTGTCGGCCTTGTAGATGAAGCCCGAGGCCGCGGCCTTCAGCGGCGTTGCATACAGCGTCACGCGCTCGCCGGCCGGGTTCTCGTACATGTAGAGCGCGGCCGGTGCGGTGATGCCCGGCAACAGGCGTCCGCCGAGCAGCTTCAAATCGTACGCGGCGAGATCGGGCGCGCGGAGTGTCGTGCCGATGCGGCGCGACAGCCACGGCACGAGATGAGCTTCGGTCGCGGCGACCTCGATCGGGTGGCGCACTTCGCCGATGTAGAGTTTGTGCGCCGTGATCGCTTCGCGGCGTAGCAGTTCCTGTGGATCGGCAGCGACTTCGGTCGGTGCGGCAGCAACCGTGCGCGCGCTCCAGCCGACGCCGCCGCCGATCACGAAGGCGACGAGTGCAGCAGCGGCGGCGCCGAAAATCCAGCGGCGCGGCGCGCTGACCAGCCGGTCGAGTTCGAGCCGCCGCGGCACGTTCTCTTCGACGACGCCGCCGTAGCGGGCGTGCAGCGCTTGTCCCATTGCGCGCCATGCTTCCACCCGCTCGGCATCCTCCGGATGCGTTTCGAGCCATGCCTCGACCGCCTTGATGCGATCGGCCGGCAGCTCGCCATCGACATACGCGTGCAGCTCGTCTTCGGTGACGGGGATGAGCGGTTCGGTCATGGCCTAATTCTTTCAAGCCAAAGGAGTCTTTCAGGTTGAGATCGTCTCATGTCACTTCACCCGGCGCAGCGCAGGGCGCGCGCCCTCAAGAGCGGTTTTCACATGCGAGCGCGCGCGGGCGAGGCGCGACATCACGGTGCCGATCGGCACGCCCTGAATGTCGGCCACCTCGCGGTAGCTCATGCCTTCCAGCATCACCAGCAGCAGCACCGCACGCTGGTCATGTTGAAGTGTCGCAAGCGCGCGGGAGATGTCGCGGCCTTCCGCCTCGGTGCCGCTGGCATCTGGTGCATTCTCGACCAGCGGAGTGAACTGCGGTTGCCGCGCCAGCGAACGGCGGCGGTTGCGGTTGAGGTTGGTCAGGATGGTGTAAAGCCAACTGCGCAGGTCGCCGCCGACGAACAGCTTCTCGGATCGCAGCGCTCGCACCAGCGTGTCCTGCACCAGATCGTCGGCGATATCGGGGTCGCGCGCCAAGGCGCGCGCATAGCGGCGCAGCGCTGGAATCATGGCTTCGACACTCGGGCGAAACGCGATCATTGGTGGTCCTGTTGACGGTTGGCCGGCACGGCAGAACGTGCTGACCTTACAAGCTAAACACCCTGCTGGCAGGACTATTCCTGCACGCAGGGCGCTATGCGCTTGAAGGCTGGTAGGGGGTATGCCAAGAGGGGCCTCAACACCGACCGTGAGGCGAGAAATGGCTGATAATGCAGGGCTGATGACGGGCAAACGGGGCGTGATCCTCGGCGTTGCCAACAACCGCTCGATCGCCTGGGGCATCGCCAAGGCATGCCAGGCGGCCGGCGCCGAGATCGCGCTGACCTGGCAAGGCGACGCGCTGAAGAAGCGGGTCGAGCCGCTGGCGAAAGAACTTGGCGCCATCCTGCTCGGCCACTGCGACGTGACAGATCCCGCGACCATCGATGCGGTGTTCGACGAGGTGAAAGCGAAGTGGGGCAAGATCGACTTCGTCGTGCACGCGATTGCATTCTCGGACAAGGATCAGCTCGACGGCCGCTACATCGAGACGACGGCGGATAACTTCTCCAGAACGATGATGATCTCGTGCTATTCGCTGACCGCGATTGCGCAGCGCGCCGAGAAGCTGATGACCGATGGCGGCTCGATCGTCACGCTGACCTATTACGGTGCCGAGAAGTGGATGCCGCATTACAACGTGATGGGTGTGGCGAAAGCGGCGCTGGAAGCGAGCGTGCGCTATCTCGCGGCCGACATGGGCACGAACAACATCCGCGTCAACGCGATCTCCGCGGGGCCGATCAAGACGCTCGCTGCATCCGGCATCGGCGACTTCCGCTACATCCTGAAATGGAACGAATACAATGCGCCGTTGCGGCGCACGGTGTCGATCGAGGATGTCGGCGCGAGTGCGTTGTATCTGCTGTCCGACATGTCGCGCGGCGTCACCGGCGAGGTGCATCACGTCGATTCCGGCTATCATGTCGTCGGCATGAAGCGCCCGGACGCGCCGGATATTTCGCTCAGCAACTCGATCAAAGAATAACCGTCACCCGACATGGCCGGACATACGCTCTACTACATCCGCCACGGCGAGACGGAATGGAACGCGACGGGCCGCTTTCAGGGGACGCAGGACATTCCGCTGAATGACAAGGGCCGCGGTCAGGCGGCCGATGCGGGGCGGGTGCTTGGCGATCTGATCCGGCGCAACAGCCACGATCACACCCTGCTGCCGTACATTTCGTCGCCGCTCGGCCGTGCGCGCGAGACGATGGAACTTGTGCGCGGCGCGCTCGCGCTGCCGGCCTCGGGCTACAGCCTCGATCCGCGTCTGCGCGAGATCGGCTACGGTCATTGGGAAGGTATGACCCTGCCGGAGATGGAGCGGCACGACGCCGTGACATTCGCATCGCGCAAGACCGACGTCTGGAATGTCGCGGCGCCGGGAGGCGAGAGTTACGCCAGCGTCACATCGCGCATGCGCGAATGGTTCGAACACCTCGCCGGCGACACGGTGGTCGTCGCCCATGGCGGCACCATGCGTGCGCTGATGGTCGCGCTCGGCGTCAAGACGCCAGCGGAGGCTTCGGGCGTTCCGATCGGGCAGGGCGTGGTTTATGTCTTCAGCGGTGGGGCCGTCACCAAATACGGTTAAGCACACGGCGCGCCTTCAATTGACCCCCCGGTTTCAGCGCGTTACGACGTGTAAACAGTCAACACTGACTCTGTAGCTGGGCGTATGTCGCACAACACCTTCGGCCACCTCTTCCGCGTCACGACCTTTGGCGAGAGCCACGGGGTTGCGATCGGCTGTGTGGTCGACGGCTGTCCGCCGATGATCCCGCTCGTCGAGGACGATATTCAGGGCGATCTCGATCGCCGCCGTCCCGGCCAGTCGCGCTTCACGACCCAGCGTCAGGAAGAGGACAGAGTGAAGATCCTTTCCGGCGTGATGGAGCATCCGGAGACCGGCGTGCAGGTGACGACCGGAACGCCGATCGCGCTGTTGATCGAGAACACCGACCAGCGCTCGAAGGACTATTCCGAGATCAAGGACAAGTTTCGCCCCGGTCACGCCGACTTCACCTATGAAGCGAAGTACGGCTTGCGCGACTATCGCGGTGGCGGCCGCTCATCGGCACGCGAAACGGCGTCGCGCGTCGCCGCTGGAGCCATCGCCCGCAAGATCGTGCCGGGCATGTCGGTGCGCGGTGCACTGGTGCAGATGGGTCCGCACAAGATCGATCGCGACAAGTGGGACTGGGACGAGATCGCGCGCAATCCCTTCTTCTGTCCAGACAAGGACAAGGCTGCGTTCTTTGCCGACTATCTCGACGGCATCCGCAAGAGCGGTTCGTCGATTGGTGCCGTGATCGAGGTTGTGGCGGAGGGCGTTGCCGCCGGTCTCGGCGCGCCGATCTACGCCAAGCTCGATGGCGATCTGGCCGCGGCGCTGATGAGCATCAATGCGGTGAAGGGCGTCGAGATCGGTGCGGGCTTCGGCGCCGCTGAACTCTCGGGCGAACAAAACGCCGATGAAATGCGAATGGGCAACAACGGCCCGGTGTTCACCTCGAACCATGCAGGCGGCATCCTCGGCGGCATCTCCACCGGCCAGCCGGTGGTGGCGCGCTTCGCGGTGAAGCCGACGTCGTCCATTCTCGCGCCGCGCAAGACGGTCGACCGCAGCGGGCACGAGACCGATATCATCACCAAGGGCCGCCACGATCCCTGCGTCGGCATCCGTGCAGTGCCGGTTGGCGAGGCGATGGTCGCCTGCGTGATCGCCGATCACTACCTGCGCCATCGCGGACAGGTTGGCTGAGTCTCACTCAGCGGCGGCTGAAACGGTCTGCGCCGCACCCCGCATCACACCCGCAACCGCTGTATAAGCTGCGATCCACGCGTCCTTCACCGGCGGCGTCCAGGCATCGCCAAGACCCTGTTCAAGCGTCCACAGCAGTGCCGCGCCGACCGTGTCGTACTGCTTGTCGGCGACGCCGTAAGCGACATGCTTCCTGCCGAGATTTTCCAGAACAGGGATCAGCGGTGCGAGATTATCGAGACTGGCGACGACCGTGCCGATCGCCTGCATCAGTTTCTTGCGCTGTTCCGGCATGTCGGTCGACTTGAACAACGGCTGGGTCGAGGGATCGATCTCGAACAGCTTGCCGTAGAAGAGGCTTGCGGCTGTGTCGGCGATGGGCACCACCTTGGACCAAGTGTCTTTGACGAGAGTCTTCTGGTCTGGCGTCATGTCGTTCTCCGGGGCTGACTGTCCCGGATGCCAAGCAAGAAGAGTGCCGATGCTCAAGAATGCAGCGGTTTGCGCTGCGACGAATGCGTCAGGCGCCTTCGACGATGACGAAATCTGCGTCGGCATATTTCTGACGGACAATCTTCGCCTGCTTGTACTCGGGGCTTCGGTAGCACGCGAGCGCCGTTTCGTAGCTGTCGAACTCGACGACGACATTGCGCGGGCGCGCCTCGCCCTCCATCGCCACAAACGTTCCGCCGCGAACGATGAAGTTTGCCCCGTACTTCTCGAACGCCGGCCGGGCGGCGGTGAGATATTCGGGATAGCGCTCGCCGTCGTTCACCGATACACGCACGATCCAATAACCTTTCGACATCGCGGTTTCTCCCCTATGGCCGTTTGATCTGCCGGTAACTGCGGTGCTTTTGCCGTTCCGGCCACAGGCATGAGGGCCGATAATCCGCAGGCAAACGAACGGCATTCTCGATCTCGCAACGCGTGAGCCCCATGTCGCTCAGCAGATAGTCGTTGAGCGACAGAAGTTTGTGTGTTGCTTTTCGTTCCTCGCCCCGTCGCAGCAGCGCAATGAGGGCGGAACGGATCCAGGTGAAGAAGCCGGAGCGGGATTGTCCGGGAGAGACGGTGCACGTCATCGATTTTCAAGTTTCTGTTTGTTCGGGGAGCGAATGGAAGGCTGTGCAAAGGCTCGCGCGAGCAATGCCTGCAGCCCGGAAAAAGCCCGGCGTATCGTGGCGGCCTGCAGTTCGTGCGCTTCGCGGATGATGCGCGCTTTGTAGGCGGACCATTGCTGTTCGGTCATCGTTCGTAGGCAGCGGGCATCCGTGCCTCCATCGTTTTGCACACGGATTGAGCCGTTGCTTTCGATGACTGCTTTACGCAATGCCAATGATCATATAAAATGAATAATATAGATGATAATGATCTCTAGGAGAGATTGATGGATCTGGCGGCGCTTCGTATCTTTTCCGCGGTGGTTCGCGAGGGCGGCGTGACGCGCGCGGCCGAGCGGCTGCACCGTGTGCAGTCCAATGTCACGACGCGCATCCGGCAGCTCGAAGACGATCTTGGCGTCGATTTGTTCATCCGGGAAGGCAAACGGCTGCATCTGGCGCCTGCCGGGCAGGTTCTGCTCGGTTACGCCGACAAGCTGCTGCTGCTCGCCGACGAAGCCCGCCTCGCGGTTCAGGATCCGCGTCCACGCGGTGTGCTGCGGATCGGAGCGATGGAGAGCACGGCCGCGGTCCGGCTGCCGGCGACGCTCAACGAGTTTCACCGGCTCTATCCGGATGTGACGCTAGAACTGCGCACCGGCAATACGACGCAGCTGGCCACACTGGTCCTCAACGGCGAACTCGATGCAGCGCTCATTGCCGAGCCGGTGGCGGACGCGCCTTTCGATAAGGTGCCGATGTTCGAGGAAGAACCGGTCATCATCTCCGCGTCGGGGCATCCGTCCGTCGCAAAGGGAGGCGATCTGCCACGGACCATGATCGCGTTCGATCATGGCTGTCCGCATCGCAAGCGGCTTGAGAACTGGTATGCGAAGCGCGGCGGCATGCCGGAGCGGACCATCGAGATCGGCTCCTATCACGCGATGCTGGGCTGCGTGGCGGCGGGCATGGGCGTCGCGCTGCTGCCGAAAAGCGTGCTCGGAACGTTTCCTGAATCAACCCGGCTCAGGATTCACCGGCTGCCCCCGGGAGAAAACCGGATGGAGATCGTGATGGTCTGGCGCAAGGGCGCGAGCTCGCCCAAGATCGAGGCGTTGCGGCAATTGCTGAGCCAACGCAAGGGCAGAGCGGCTAAGCGCGACGCCTGAACGGATTGGCCGTCAACGCAGCTTGCCGCGCGCGGCCACCGGCAAGACGCCGACGATCTCGTCGCCGCGCACCATCACCACCTCGTCCGCCATATTGACGACGACGCAGACATGGTTCGGTACGATCCGCACCACCTCGCCGACATTGGGGCGGGTGTTGCTGCGGGCGAGATCGAGAAAGCCGTGCTCCTCAGCGAAGCGGGCGATCCTCGCTTCCGGATGTTCGAGGATCAGGCCGAAGCCGTCGAGCCCGCCGCCGGGATCGGCGGTGAGCGTTTTCGATCCGGCATCGAGGATGCCGCGCTCCGGCGCGGCGCGGCTGACTACGGTCGAATAGACATGCAGCGCGCAGTCGTCCCAGCCGGAGACCCCGGCCACGACCTGCATCCGGTCGTTGTAGATATACGTGCCGGGGCGATGCTCGGTCGCGCCCTTCAGCTTGCCGATGTTCGGCAGGTTAGGCGAGCCGCCGGTCGAAACCATCGTCGGCTCAAGGCCGGCGGCGCGGACACCGGCCAGCGCCTCGTCATAGAACTTCTGCGCTTCCGGCCAGCCGTTTTCGGTCGGATACATCAGAAAGCCCGCGAAGGTGAGGCCCAGCGATGCTGCGATCTGTTGCGCCAGCGCGATTGCTTCGCCTGGCGTCTCGACGCCGGCGCGCTTGCGACCGGTATCGCATTCGATGACGACCGCGAGCGGACGCCCGGCGGCCCGGGCAGCCTGCGGCAACCCCGCGATCGTGACCGGGTTGTCGGCGGCGACCGTCATGGTCGCGGTCTGCATCAACCTGGCGAGCCGCGCCATTTTCTCCTCGCCGATGAGATTGTAGCTGATCAGGATGTCGTCGATGCCGTCCGCCGCCATCACTTCGGCCTCGCCGAGTTTCTGACAGGTGATGCCCTGCGCGCCCGCCTTGATCTGGAGCTTGGCGAGATAGGGGCTCTTGTGAGTCTTGATGTGCGGGCGGTTCTTGACGCCGGCCTTGTCGCAGATCGCCTGCACGCGGGCGATATTGCGTTCGACGCGATCCATATCGATGACGAGAGCGGGGGTGCCGTATTCCTTGGCGATCTTGGCGGCGAGGGGCGTGGTCATTTCGGTCAGCATTCCTGCGCGGCGGCGGCTGGCCGCGAAGGCTCACGCTAACCGATCACAAAAAAGCGCGCCACCCTTGCGGATGGCGCGCGCTCAGCCCGTGCGGATCATGATATTCGGCGAAGCGATCAGCAGCCACGTCCTGATCGCTTCGTCTGCGGTGCGTGCCGTACGGACAGAATGGGCCGTCAGGCCGCCCGCACGTTGGTCAGGAAGTTCTCGACTTCCATCTTCAGGCGGGAGCTTTCGCTGGACAGCGTCTGCGCCGAGGACAGGACCTGCGATGAGGCCGAGCCGGTCTCGCCAGCGCCGCGGCTGACATCGTTGATGTTCTCGGCCACCGCCGTCGAACGCTGGGCGGCATGCTGCACGTTGCGGGCGATTTCCTGGGTCGCCGCGCCCTGTTCCTCGACCGCGGCGGCGATGGTCGACGAAATCTCCGAGATCAGCGTGATCGTCGCGCTGATCTCCTTGATCGCCGTCACCGATGCCTCGGTCGCCGACTGCATGCCGGCGATCTGGGTGCCGATCTCTTCGGTCGCCTTCGAGGTCTGGGCGGCGAGCGCCTTCACCTCGGATGCGACCACCGCGAAGCCGCGGCCGGCGTCACCAGCGCGGGCGGCCTCGATGGTGGCGTTGAGCGCGAGCAGGTTGGTTTGCTCGGCGACAGCGTTGATCAGCTTCACCACGTCGCCGATGCGCGCGGCCGACTGCGACAGTTCGGCGATGCTGGTATCGGTCTTCGCCGCCTGTTTGACGGCGTCGTTGGCGACGCGGCTTGCCTCCTGCACCTGACGGCCGATCTCATTCACCGACGAGGTGATTTCTTCCGTCGCGGTCGCGACCGACTGGACGTTGCCCGAGACTTCCTGCGAGGCGGATGCAGCTTCGCTCGAGATCTTGCCGGTGGTTTCAGCCGTGCTCGTCAGGGTGTTGGCGGCGGCCTCGAGCTCGGTCGAGGATGACGAGAGCGAATTCACCAGCTCGCCGATCATGCGCTCGAATTCGCTGGTAATGCTGTCGACCCGCTGGCCGCGCGCGATCTTGGCATCGGCATCGGCTGCGGCTGCTTCGTCGGCAGCTTTCTTGGCGATCAACGCATCCTTGAAGACCTGCAAGGTGTCGGCCATTTGACCGATTTCGGTCTTCTCGCCCTGATGCGGCACGACTGCCGTGAGGTCGCCTTGGCCGAGCGCCTGCATCGGCTCGGTGATGGAGCGGATGCCGCGTGAAACGTCGCGGACGAGGAGATAGGCGATACCCGCACCGGCCAGCATCGACATCAGCAGCAAACCGACCACCATGCGCATGGCGAGCGTGTAGCTGTCGTTCGCCTGAACGGCGGCCGCGTCCGCGCCCTTGTTGTTCAGTTCGACGCCCTTGCGCAGGACTTCGTCGGCCTTCAGCCCGATCGGGTTGACCTTCTCCATGTTGAAGTCGCGTGCTGCGGCCAGATCGTTCTTGCGCGATACGGCCACGAGCTGCTGCACGCCGGCCATGTATTCGCCCCAGAGCTTCCTGAACTCGGCAAAGAGCGCTCGTTCCTCGGGCGAGGTAATCATCGGCTCGTATGTCTTCACCGCCTTGTCGATGGACTCCCCGACGGTTCCGAACAGCTTTTCCTGTGCTTCCTTGCCGGCGGCATCGGTAGCCAGAATGTGAGCCCGTACCACGATGCGATAGGTGATGGTGGACGCGCGCAGTTCTCCAAGGGTCCGGACGCTGGGCAGCCAGTTTGACTGGATATCGACGGTATTGGCGTTGATCGCCTGCATCTGCCGGATGGCGAATACGCCCATGGCGGTCATTGCCACGAGCAAGATCGAGACGACAGCGATGATTTTCGAGCGAATGGAGTATTTGGAGAGCATTGGCAGTTCCTTTTTAGGAACGCACGAAAGCCACCCGGGCCGCGCATCGCACGCGGAGGTGATCGCACGTCAGTTTTTGAGGACGCGTTACGCGGCAGTTCCAGTCGAAACCGCGGCCGGGAAGGCTTCAAGATTCGCATGCCGAAACTGATTGAAATCGGTGAAGTGTTGGTAAACGGCGGTATCCCCGGACCGCAACCGCGCATGCGCAAAGCGCAGATCGGGTAGGACAAACCGGAGAATGGGCTTTCGCCTCCACGGGGTGCGTGTCACCATCGCCTCGACTCGATACGACGGGAGGCGCACATGCGCTGGTGTATCTCGATCGGGGCTGTGCTGATCGCGGGGGCGGTGGCTGGCGGAGACATGGCGCGGGGCGCCGCGCCCGATGCGCGGGCTGATGCGTCCTTGCCGCTGGCGCATGCATCGCTGGTGCAGCCGCACATCGCGGCGGCAAACTTCAGCCCTGGCGTATTGGCCCAGCGTAACGACATTTCGCCGGTGGTGGACGTGGAACTCGTTCTCGCGGTTGATATCTCCTACTCGATGGACCTCGACGAGCTCGCGCTTCAGCGTGAAGGCTATGCGCTGGCGGTAACGTCGCCGGAGTTTCTCAAGGCGATGAAAAGCGGACCGATCGGCAAAGTCGCGATCACCTATTTCGAATGGGCTGCGTCGACCGATCAGAAGATCATCATCCCCTGGCGAGTGATCGACGGACCCGAGTCGGCCGGCGCGGTCGCGGAGGAGATTCTGAAGGCGCCGCTACGCCGTGCTTCGCGCACCTCGATCTCGGGCGCCATCAACTTTTCGCTGCCGCTGTTCGAGCAAAACCCGTACCGCGGCATCCGCAGGGTGATCGACATTTCGGGCGATGGCGCGAACAACAACGGCGTGCCCGTCACTGTCGCGCGGGATGCGGCTCTGGAGAAGGGCATCACCATCAATGGTCTGCCGGTCATGGTGAAGGAGCTCAATCCTGCGACGATGGATATTCCGAACCTCGATCTTTACTTTGAGGATTGCGTGATCGGCGGGCCCGGATCGTTCGTGATCTCGATCAAGGCCAAGGAGAAGTTCGCCGAGGCGATCCGCACCAAACTGGTGCTCGAGGTTGCGAACCGGATGCCGGAGCGGACGGTGGTCCCGGTTTCGACGAAGGAGCCGCGGGTGTCGTGTCTGATCGGCGAACGGATCTGGCAGGATCGGTGGGGGCGCTAGTGTTCAGCGGCGCCGGAACGCCGCGACGACTTCCACGTGGGGCGTGTGGCGGAACTGGTCCACCGGCGTGATCTCCGAGATTGCGTAGCCAGCATCGATGAGGATGCGGGCATCCCGCGTGAATGTCGCCGGATTGCATGACACCGCGATCACCAGCGGCACCTTGCTCTTTGCGAGTTGTTCGGCCTGAGCCTGTGCGCCCTGGCGCGGTGGGTCGAACACGACCGCATCGAAAGCAGTCAACTCCTGCGGCACCAGTGGCCGGCGGAAAAGGTCTCGCGTTTCGGCCTTCATCGGCTTGAGGCCTTGCGTGTTACGCACGGCGTCATTGAGCGCGCCGATTGCCGGACTGTCGCTATCGAAGGCGTCGACTCGCGTGGTTTGAGCGAGCCGCAGCGCGAACGGGCCGATGCCGCAGAACAGGTCGGCGACATGCTTCGCTTTCTTCGCGTGCGCGACGACAAGCGACGCAAGCGCTTCCTCGCCGGCCGCAGTCGGCTGCATGAACGAGCCCATCGGCAATGTGACTTTCGCCGTGCCGATGGTCACGGCTGGCGGAGTCCGCATCGTTACCAAATCGCCATGGCGGCTGATGCGCGTGAGTTTGTGACGAGCGGCGAGAGCGGAGAGTTCCGACAGCCTTGCGCTATCGAGCGGACCGGAGCCGCGCACATCGACGTCAATACCGTTTTGCGTGGCGGTGACCTGGATGTCGAGCGGCTTTCCCGTTGGCGTAAGAACCCTGGCGATCGCGCGTGCCGCGTCGAGCGCACCGGCGAGGGATGGCGTGAGGATCGGGCATCGTTCGATCGGCACGATGGCGTGGCTGCCTTGCGCGGCGAAGCCGACGACAAGATCGTCGCCGCTGCCACGGCGGGCATGAAAAGTGGCGCGGCGGCGGCCTTCGCCATGCGCATCGATCAGGTCGCCGACCGCGCCGGCCACTTTGGCTTGCGCCAACGCTTCCACGACCAGGCCGCGTTTCCAAGCCTGATAGGCGCTGGTTTCCCAATGCTGGATCGCGCAGCCGCCGCACGTGCCGAAATATGCGCAGAATGGGTCGATGCGATCGAGACTCGGTTGCGAGATGTGAACGAGGTGCCGGCGATCCGGCTGGCCGGGGATCAGTTCGGCCTCGATGTGCTCGCCGGGAAGGGTGCCAGGAACATAGATCGCGCCGCCCGCCGCAAACGCAACGCCATCGCCACGATGACCGATATGATCGATGATGAGTTGCTCAGCCACGGCGCGCGCCGATAAAGAACTCAGCGTTGCCGTCGCCGCCCGTGATGCACGATGAGAACACCTTGATCCGCGTGCAACCGAGCGCGGCCGCGACGCTCGCGATATCGTCGCAAACCGCCTGATGGACGGCGGCATCGCGCACGATGCCTTTCTTGCTGTGCGTCCGTTCCGCTTCGAACTGCGGCTTGATCAGCGC
>JBEIPX010000573.1:0-1759 GCA_040376815.1 Bradyrhizobiaceae bacterium | reverse complement strand
GAACGCGCCATCGAGTCGATCCAGGAAGCGATCCAGATCGTCGCGCCGGTGGCGAGCGATACGCCCGGCACCGGACAGAGTTCGACGCCTTAGATAGACGGCTTCTTGCCCCGGACGCAGCGCGGCATGCCGCATGATTCCGAAAAGTGCGAAGCGGTTTTCGGATCAGATCATGCGCACAACATGATGCGCTGCTGAGCCGGGGCCGTAACAACCACCGAATCCGGAACGGTCCCGGCTCTGCGAAGCAACGTTGCACGTTGCATCGCGTCCGGGACAAAGTTGCCTACGCCGTCTTGATGTAATCGCGCAGCGCTTCCTGCTCGTTCTCGTATTCCTGCACGCGCCGCTTGACGACGTCGCCGATCGAGATCAGGCCGACGACATTGTCGTTCTCGACGACGGGCAGATGGCGGAATTTTCCGGCCGTCATGCGCTCCATCAATGTGCTCACGGTGTCGCTGCTCTTGCAGGTAACGACCTTGCGCGTCATCACCGCACTCACCGGCTCGTCGAGAACGCCGGCGCCGCGCTCGCCGAGCACGCGAACGATGTCGCGTTCGGAGAGAATGCCGTCCATGTGCAGATCTGTCATCACCAGCACGGCGCCGATCCGCCGCTCCGCCAGAAGCTTCACTGCCGCCGACAGCTTCGCATCCGGCTTGACCGAGATGACCTGACTGCCCTTTGAGCCGAGAATTGCCTTCACCGTCATTGTCGCCCTCCCAGCAACCGGCCGGACTGCGGCCGGATGTTCGTGAGATACCGAAACCATGCGAAAGAAAGATGCCGAAAGAAAACGGCCGAAAACCGGTTTGTTGCGCCGCTCTGGCTGCGCAGCCGGTATGCATTGAAACCGGTCCCGCGCGAGCGTCGCCCGACCTGCCTCCTTCAATGCCTGTTGCACTGCAAGGCAAAGCGCCTCGCATGCGCGTCAACGATGATGATGGAACAATTCACCTGCGGCGGCAAGCGCAGCACGTGCGGCAAGAGTTAGCGGTTCAGAGGTCCGCATTATTCTTGCTGCGCATTAGCCGCGGTCGGACACGTGCGCCGGCTCGCCGTCATCTTCTTCGACCGGATCGAACAGCGAGAACAGCAGGAGCCCGGCTGCGAAGCCGCCGATGTGTGCCTGCCAGGCGATGCTTTGCGCCGGCGCGCCGATCGCGATCGCGCCCATGCCGAAGATGATGTTGATGCCGAACCACACGGCAAGAAAGCCGAGTACGCGCGGATTGCGCAGCGAGCGCCATAGCGGCAGCGCCGGCACATGCGCGGCCTCGTCCGCATCGGCGTTGCGGCGGCGGAATGACAGAAAGCTGCCGCGCGCAAAGGCGAAGCGGATCGCAGCCGCCATCGCGCCCGACACCGCGGCCGACGCGCCGATCATCGGCGCGACCTCGCTTTCATGCGTGAGCAGATGCGCGGCCGCACCCGCGATCGCCGTCACTGCCATGAACAGATAAAAGCGGAGCGGACCGAAACGCCGCGCCACCGCGCTGCCGAACGGCAAGAACCAGAGGATGTTGAAGCCGATGTGGCTGAGATCGGCATGCAGCAGCGCGTAGGTGACGAACGTCCAGAAGTTCGCGCCCATGCCGCCAGGAAACTGGCCCTGAAAAACGCCGGTGTCGTAGCGTGCGGGAATAAAGCCGAACAGCCAGATCGCTTGCAGGTCGAGATTGGCGGGCAGCAGCAGGCGCACGACATGAATCCCGATCAGCAGCATGACCAGGGCGGTCATGGCTCCCGGAAGACT
>JBEIPX010000370.1:0-3733 GCA_040376815.1 Bradyrhizobiaceae bacterium | reverse complement strand
GGTGGTCTGGTGCGCAGACATGCTGGTCAACATGGGCCCTGCATAGCAAACGGGGGCGTATTCGCAAAGGCTCGGGTTGTCGCTGCCTTTGCGTCAAGCGATGGGCCTTTTTAACCTTCTCCCGCGAGGGGAGAGGGAAGAGAGGGCCGCGCTAGCCGATCTCCCCGAGCTTCGGAAAGGCATCGGGCGAGGCCGCCAGCAGCACCTTGGCCCTAGCGCTGTCGTCGTTCATCTGGGCGATCAGCGGTTCGATACCGTCGAATTTCAGCTCTTCGCGCAGGAAGGCGATGAAGGCGACGTCGAGCGTCGCGCCGTAAAGATCACCCTTGAAATCGAACAGGAACACTTCGAGCAGCGGTGCGCCGTTATCGAAGGTCGGCCGCCGGCCGAAACTCGCCACGCCGTCGAAGCGCTCGGATCCACGGCCAACGCGGACGGCATAGATACCGTGCTTCAGCCCGCAATGCGGATCGAGCCGGATGTTGGCAGTCGGGAAGCCGAGGTCGCGGCCGCGCTTCTCGCCATGAATCACCTCTCCCGACGCGAACCAGGGCGCGCCGAGCATGGCGGTGGCATCGGTCACCTGGCCTTCCGCCAGCGCCATGCGGATGGCGCTGGACGAAACCGGCCGGTCGAGAATGTCGACGTGCGGCTGAATGTGCACCTCGATACCGAGCCGCGGCGCCTCGGAGGCCAGGAGCGCGGGCGATCCGATCCGGCCCTTGCCGAAATGAAAGTCGTAGCCGACGGCGATGCCGCCGATGCCGAGGCGTCCGATCAGTTCGTGGTTAATGAAATCTTGCGCCGAGGTGCCGGCGCGGCCGGCGTCGAAGGTCATGATGACCGCGCCGTCGAGTTCCATGCCGGCGAGCAGCCGCAGCTTGTCGGTTTCGCTCGACAGGCGGAATTGCGGGGTGTTGGGGCTGAAGAAGTGCCGCGGGTGCGGTTCGAAGGTCACCGCCAGCGCCGGCTTTCCGGCTTTGCGGGCCATTTCCATGGCGGCGGCGATCACCACCCGGTGGCCGAGATGCACCCCGTCGAAGTTGCCCATGGCGACGATCGCGCCCCTGGGAATGATGGCCGTTGGGGTGGAATCGCGAATGATCTGGAAGCGGGATTTCATAGGCCAATGGTCGAAAGAGACGGCGGGGCGGGGACGGTGACGTGACCGGGCGGCGCAAGTCAAGCGTGCCCAAACCGGACCTTTCTGCTGGAAGCTGCATCAGGAATACAAAACCCAAAACGGACCGATTAACGGGCTGTTTAACGCCGGATGCTAGTTGTGAACGGAGGTGCGAGGGCTGCGGCGGGGAAAACTCCGGCTTATGCCCTTCTTCCGGTCCACGGGACCGGCGCCTGCGGTGCGCAGAAAAGCGCGGCGCTGACTTGGCTTTGAGCCGTGCGCGGCTCTTGGGGGAGGAAGACGATGGCGGTTGACTTGTCGATGTCGGTTTTGGTGGTGGACGATTACAACACCATGATCCGCATCATCCGGAATCTCCTCAAACAGCTCGGGTTCGAGAACATCGACGATGCCAGCGACGGTTCGGCGGCGCTGAACAAGATGCGCGGCAAGAAGTACGGTCTCGTGATCTCCGACTGGAACATGGAGCCGATGACCGGCTACGACCTGCTCAAGGAAGTGCGTGCCGATCCGAATCTGGCGACCACGCCCTTCATCATGATCACGGCGGAATCGAAGACCGAGAACGTGATCGCGGCCAAGAAGGCCGGCGTGAACAACTATATCGTCAAGCCGTTCAACGCGGCGACCTTGAAGACCAAGATCGAGGCTGTGTTCCCGGACAACGTCCCGGCGTAACGCCATCTGACATTCAGAGAATTCGCGAAGGCCGGACGAAAGTCCGGCCTTAATGCTTTGCTCATCGTCATTGCCGGGCTTGACCCGGCAATCCATCTCTCCCTTCTACGAAGACCTTAAAGATGGATCACCGGGTCAAGCCCGGTGATGACGACTGAACTGGCTGCATACTCACCACTTCAGTTCGTGCATCAGCGCGCGCGGCGGCTTGGTCGCGCCGAACAGCTGCTCCGCCGCACCGGCGTCGAGCACGTCGAGGTTCCTGAATTCCTCGGCGTGGATGCCGCGGGTGAGGAACAGGCAGTCGAGGCCCATATTGTTGGCGCCGGTGAGATCGGTGCGCACCGAGTCGCCGATGGCGAGGATCTTGTCGCGTGCAGGCGCGCTGCCGCGCTTCTCCGTGGCGATGGCGATGGCCCGGTCGTAGATTGGCCGGTGCGGCTTGCCACAAAAGATCACCTCGCCGCCGAGTTCGCGGTAAAGCTCCGCCACCGCGCCGGCGCAGTAGATCAGCCGGTCGCCGCGTTCGACGACGATGTCGGGGTTGGCGCAGATCAGGGTCAGCTTGCGCTCGAGCGCCTGCATCAGCCGCTCGCGGTAATCTTCTGCGGTCTCGACCTCGTCATCGAACAGACCGCTGCAGACGATGTAGTCGGCGCTCGCGAGCGGCGCGCCGATCGCATCGAGCCCGCGGTAGATCGATTCATCGCGCTCGGGACCGAGCTTGAACACGCGCTGCCCGCGCCGCTCGGCGACGAAGCCGCGCGTGAGATCGCCGGAGGAGACGATGGCGTCATAGGTGTCGTCGGCGACGTTCAGCTTGCGCAACTGCCGCTGCACCGAGTCCGCCGGCCGCGGCGCGTTGGTGATCAGCACCACGGTGCCGCCTTGCTTGCGGAAGGTTTGCAGCGCCGCGCAAGCATCCGGAAACGACTCGAGGCCGTTGTGGATGACGCCCCAGATGTCGGACAGCAGGACGTCCGCACCCTTCGCGGTCTCGCGCAGATTGTCGGCGAATGGCAGTGAATGCATCGCGGCTTAGCTCGGCCGGCCGGCGCGGCGTACGAGCGCCGCGTTGCCGGTCGCGCGGGCAGGCTCGGCCGGCGGTGGCGGCGATGCAGGTTTCGCTGCGTCGGACGGGAGCGGCGCCGTTTCGGGGCGAATCGGCTTCGGTTCGGCGAACAGGAAGCCCTGGCCGAAGCGCACGTCGTAATCCAGCAGATCGACCACCGCCCGTTCGCCTTCGATGCGCTCGGCGATCAGGTCGATGCCGGAGCGGCCGAGCAGGTCGGAGAGATCGGCCGGATGAATGTCGGCGGACGACGTCTGCTTGGGGTCGAGCAGCAGCGGCCCCGGGACCTTGACGTAGCGCACGCCGCGATCGGCGAGGTCGCGCGCATCGATGCGCAGGTCGGTGACGTTGTCCATGGAGAAGCGGAAGCCGCGTTGCGCCAGCGCGGCGAGGTTCTCGCTCTCCACCGGGCCGAGGTTGCGGAACGTGGTCTGCTTCAGCTCGATGACAAATGAGGGCGCGAGCGCCCGGTTCGCCTCGAGGAAGTCGAGGCACTGCGAGAAGCTCTCCCTGTCGGCGAGTGTCGCCGCCGAGAGGTTGCAGAACACGCCGACGTCCTTGCTGCGGACCATCAGGCGGCGCAACACCTGCACGCAGCGGAACAGCACCGCCGTATCGATCTTGCCCATCAGGCCGGCGCTTTCCGCCGCCGCGATGAACTCGCCACCGGACAGCAGCCGGTTGTGATCGTCGCGCACCCGCGACATCGCTTCGTAGAAGCGCACCTTGCGCTGCGGCAGCGTCACGATCGGTTGAAGGAAGATTTCGACCTGGTTGTTCTCGATCGCGCTACGGATCACCGGAATGATATCGGGGCTCACCGGCGCCGCCGGTTGAGG
>JBEIPX010000032.1:0-13670 GCA_040376815.1 Bradyrhizobiaceae bacterium | reverse complement strand
GCGCGCATGCCGCCGCTCTCGGTGGTCGACTATGCGGCGATCGACTCCGCCATCCCCGCACCGCCCTTCGTGCTGTCGGTGATCGGACCCGACCGGCTGTCGAACTGGGATTCCGACGACATGGACGCCTATCGCGAGAAGCGCACGCGCTGGCAGGACGCGATCGTGCGTTATCTCGACACGATCTATCCCGGCATCGCCGATGCCGTGATCGCGTCGTCATTCAACACGGCGCTGTCGGTGCGGCAGTATCTCAATGCGCCGACAGGCGCAGTCTATGGCTATGCGCCGCTGCCGCCTTCGCCCGGCATGAGCCCGCCGACCCCGCGCACGGCGATCCCCGGGCTTTATCTGTCGTCGAGCTATGGCGGCTTCGGCGGCTACACCGGCGCGATCACGGCCGGCGGTGCGTGCGCAGACATGATCCTCAGCGAGGCGTCCAGCTAATTCGTATTGATGCGGAAGCGCAGCACCTTGGGGCCCATGAACTGCACGGAGGTCCCTTGACGGCGCCAGCCGGATGCATCGGCGAGCGCCGCGAGCAGATCGTCGTCGGCAGCGGCACGATCGGGCGAGCACTGACGCTCCTCCATCGGACCCGGCACGAAGATGACGGTGTCATTGGCGACCGAGAACTGCCCCTTGCCGCCCTTGCACCAGAGTTCGAGCACGACCTCGCCCTTGTCGCCGATCTCGAGGTTCGGAATGCGCTTCGAGCCGCGCATCGGCGGCGCATCGAGGGTCATCTCTGCACCGAACGGAAACTCCTCCGCAGTTGCCGCCGTGATGGATGCCGCAATCATGCAGATGGCGAGAGCCGGTTTCTTCATCGCAAATCTGTTCCTCTGGTATCCGAATCCCGCACCTTCTAGACCACGATCCCGCTGCGGGAAATGACATTTGGCCTAACAAAACAAGCGCACGGAAGGCGGCATTTGCGGCCGAATCGGCTCAAAATCCCGCGAATTGAACCGTGATCCGCTCCGGCGCCACAATCCATGTGCTATGCCCGGCTGCTTCGGGCCTATCCCGCCCCGCTTTGCCTCAATCGTTGATTGCCTGAGGGTCCCGCACCCTCGCCATGGAGATCCCCTGTGAACAGCAACACCGGCTTCAAGCTCGCAACGGTCTGGCGCATTGCCGCGCCCTACTTCCGCTCCGAGGACAAATGGGCCGGACTGGCGCTGCTCGGCTCCGTCGTTTCGATCGAACTCGCGACCGTTGCAATCGATGTGCTGCTCAACCAGTGGCGCGCTCGCTTCTACAACTCGTTGCAGGACCGCAACTGGGACAGCTTCGTGTCGGAGCTGATCTACTTCAGCGTCATCGTCACGATCTTCATCACGATCGCCGTCTACCAGCTCTACCTCAACCAGTGGCTCCAGATCCGCTGGCGCAAATGGCTGACCGAGCGCTACGTCGGCGACTGGCTTCAGAATGCCAATCACTATCGCATGCAGCTTCAGGGCGACGCTGCCGACAACCCCGACCAGCGCATCACCGACGACGTCAAGATGTTCGTCGAGCGCACGCTGGTGCTCGGCATCGGGCTTCTCAACGCGGTGGTGACGCTGGCGTCGTTCGTGGTGATCCTGTGGGGCCTCTCGGCGGCATCGCCCCTGACCATTGCGGGCGTCGATTACGGCTTCCCCGGCTACCTCGTCTGGGCCGCGCTGGTCTACGCCATCCTCGGCACGCTCCTGACCCACTGGATCGGCCGGCCGCTGGTCGGCATCGACTTCCGCCAGCAGCAGTACGAAGCCGACTTCCGCTTCAATCTCGTCCGCGTCCGCGAGAACTCCGAACAGATCGCGCTGCTCGACGGCGAGAAAGCCGAGCGCACGCGACTGCTCGCGCGCTTCGGCGCCGTCATCGACAACTGGTACCAGATCATGAGCCGCACCAAGAAGGTGACGGCGTTCACCGCCAGCTACAATCAGGCCAGCGTCATCTTTCCCTATGTGCTGGTCGCGCCGGCCTACTTCGCCAACAAGATGCAGCTCGGCGGCATGATGCAGACGGCATCCGCATTCTCCAGCGTGCAGAACGCGCTCTCGTTCTTCATCAACAGCTACCGCTCGCTCGCCGAATGGCAGGCCGTCGTGAACCGCCTCGACGGCTTCGAGCAATCGATCGCAGCGGCAAAGGCGCTCGCCGTCAGCAAGGATACGATCGCGGTCGCACCGGCCGGGAGCACGATCGCGATCGACGATCTGCGCGTGACTCTGCCGCACGGCCAGCCGCTCGTGAACGCCTCCGGCTTCCGGATCAACACCGGCGAGCGTCTGCTGCTGACGGGTCCGTCCGGCTCGGGCAAGTCGACGCTGTTCCGCGCCATCGCCGGCATCTGGCCATTCGGCAAGGGCGCGATCAGCGTGCCTGCCAATGCCTCGACGATGATGATGCCGCAGCGGCCCTACTTCCCGGTCGGTACGCTGCGCACCGCCATCGCTTATCCGGCAACGAGCGACGCGTTCGCCGACGACGCCATTCGCGATGCGCTGACCGCCGTGGGCCTGCCGCAGCTTGCCTCACGCCTCGACGACAGCGAGCACTGGAACGCGATGCTGTCGCTCGGCGAGCAGCAGCGGCTCGGGCTGGTGCGCGCACTGCTGCACAAACCGCAGTTCCTGTTCCTCGACGAGGCCACCGCCTCGCTCGACGAACCGGCGGAGGCCAACGCCTACAGGCTCCTCGCCGAGCGCCTGCCGGGAACGACCGTGATCTCGATCGGCCACCGCAGCACGCTCGATGCGTTCCACACGCGCAAGGTGACGCTCACACGCGGCGAGAACGGGTTCGAGGTTCGGGACGCTGCGGCGAAGGCGTAACGAACGGACGCAGACGGCTACCACCAGCGCTCCGGCCAATCGTGACGGCCCGACAGCCGGTGCCAGATAAAGGCGAACAGCGCCAGCAGCAGCGCGCCGGCCAGCACCGGCGCGATCAGAAACGGCCAGGACAGGTTGTTCAGCACCACCAGCAGCGGGTTGATCCCCGCCGGCGGATGCATCGTGCCGGTCAACATCATGGCGGCGACCGCGAGCCCAACGGCTGCCGCCGCCGCCCAGACGCTCGGCCCCGCCAGTTTCACCACCACAAGGCCGACGATGGTCGCAACTAGGTGCCCGCCGATCAGCGCGCGCGGCCTTGACGGCTCTGCATCCGGGAGGCCGATGACCAGCACGATCGAGGTGGCGAACGGAATGATCGCCAGCGGATAGTCGGCCGACACCGACAGCCACTCCATCGCGCCGATCGCCAGTGCCGAACCGAGCCCGGCTACCAGCGCCAGCACGAGCGGACGCCAGCGCGATGCGGCATGGAGCGGAGCGGTTTGCGGATCGTCGGCCATGCGATCTGATCGTTAGCGAGGCTGAGTCAAAGAGGCTGAATCAATAAAGGCTTGGGCCTCAAAGCAAAAGGGCGGCAGATCAATCTGCCGCCCTTGTCTTGGAGAGAAGAGATGCGCCTCTGAGGCTTACTTCAGATGAGCAGCAGCCGTCAGGTCAGCCGAGAGCTTGGCGACGAAGGCCGAGCCGCACCACTTGGAGCCGACACCCGTGTTGATCGGGGTCACGAACGTCGTGCCGGTGCCGGTGAAGTCGCTGGTGAAGGCGTTGCAGTTACCCTTGCTCAGGTCCGTATCGGAGTAGCGCAGGTCCAGCGTGAACACCTTGTAGGTGAAGCCGATACCGACGTTCCAGGTCGCATAGTCCTTGTAGTTGATGCCCGGGCCGGTGCCGGATGCGACGATCGAATAGAAGCCGTCCGACGTTCCGAGGAACTGATAGCCGTACTCGCCCGAGATGTAAGCGCCGATGCCGCTCGATCCGAACAGCGAGCCGGGAGCGGTGAACTTGGCGGTACCGGACACGTAGGTGCCATCAGCACCGGTGTTCAGGAAGTTCGGGCTGTAGTAGCCGTTGACGCCAACAGCGAACATATCGTTGATGGTCCAGAGCGCCTTGCCGTAAACTTCATAGAAGCTGACGTCCTTCTTCATGACGTTGCCGTTCAGAAGAACGTTGGCGCCGGGGGCGCAAAGCGGAACGCCGGTGATCGGGTTCGCCTCGATGCACTGCCCGCCCGGATACAGATAGCCGAACACGCCGAAGTCGAACGCGACCGGACCGATGGTCGGGCGGATACCCGCGTAGACGTCGATTTCCGCCGCAGCGCGGTTGGCAAACGAGATGCTGTTGCCGGCGACACCGGCGTACAGCTGGAGGTTCTCGTTCACGTTATAGCGCGGTTCGAAATAGGCGAACACCGACGCTTGGCGGTTCGACTGCGTGATACCGCGGAAGCGGTAGTCGCTCGAGATCGCCGCGCCGAACGCGACGTCCCATGGCGAGATGACAACCGGCGGCGGCGCCTTTGTGTAGACCTTCGCCCTCAGATCAGCAGCCTGAGCCGAACCGACGCCGAGCGCCAGAACCGCTGCGATGGAAAGAATTTTCTTCATGACGATCCCCATTCACCGTTGAAAGAGCACGTCCGATTTGTTGAAGCCGCGAAGGACCTGAAAATCGAAAGCCTCGAAAACCCCGTAACGTGGTCACAATCTGCGGATTACCGTCACAAACGGGAAGCAAAAAGGACGTGCAATTGCTGCCTTTTTAGGCGTTTGTGCCGTTCTGGCGGTCCTTACAACAATGTTGTCGCCAGGTGTTGCATTCCCACAACAAAACAGGCCCCGGTTCCCCACGAAACCTCGCAAGACTACCGATTGCCGGTGATTCGCGGCACGCCTCACCGCGAGTTACGTCTTTGATTCGCAACCAGCCGGGGATTCGCAACCGGCTTGGCCAGCGCTGCAATCCGGCACTGACCGCCCTCAGCATTGAAACCCAGCAAAAAAGCCGCGGCAGATGCTGCCGCGGCCTTGTGTATTCGAGATAGTTGCTGCGCCTAGCCGCCGCTGTCACCAGAGCCACCGAAACCGCCGGGGCTCGGGGCGGACCAGCTCGGCGCCGGAGCCGGCTCGGCTGCGGGAGCCGGCGCAGGCTTCGGAGCAGCCTTCTTGCGCGGGGCGGCTTTCTTCTTCGCAGCCTTTTTCGGAGCTGTTTTCTTCGCAGCCTTCTTTGCCGCTTTCTTGGCGGACTTCTTCGCGGACTTCTTGGATGATTTCTTCGCAGCCTTCTTCGATGACTTCTTGGCCGATTTCTTGGTCGATTTCTTGGCCTTCTTGGCTACGGCTTTTTTCGCCTTCTTCGCCTTTTTGGCCTTCTTCGCTTTCTTCGCCATTGTCGTGATCCTCCTGCTTGTCCCAAAATCGAGATGGATCGCTCTCAACAAACGCTGGCCTCGAACTTCAGTCCCGTCCCGCATCCGTTGTGTGTCGAAGTGATAGAATCAAGCGACACACATGCGAACTCCCTGGTCGGCGAATTCCGCTCCGCGCTTACGCCTGGACTGACATCTGGTTCGGCACCTGGTTCGAAACCGGCAAGCCAGTGACCTGCGAGCTCGAGAGGGGTCGGGGTCCGCCGGTCGCCCAGTCGAGCAACTCGATTGTGTGCACCACAGGGACTGACGTTCCACCAGCAATCTGCACCAAGCATCCGATATTGCCGGCCGCGATCAGGTCCGGCTTCACCGTTGCGATATTGGCGATCTTTCTGTCGCGCAATCTCCTCGCAATATCTGGCTGCAGGATGTTGTAGGTTCCTGCCGAGCCGCAACACAGATGACTCTCAGGCACATCTTTCACTACGAAGCCGCTCTTGGAAAGTAGTTCTTTCGGAAGCTGCGTTATTTTCTGGCCGTGCTGCAACGAACACGACGAATGATACGCGACGACGAGGCCGCTGCGTTGCGCCGGAAACGACAGACCTAGACGATCGACGTACTCGGTGATGTCCTTCGCCAGCTCCGACACCTTCGCGGCCTTTGCCGCGTAGGCGCGATCTTCCCGCAGCATGTAGCCGTAGTCCTTGATCGTAGTGCCGCATCCCGACGTGGTGACGAGGATCGCGTCGAGACCACCGCGATCGATCTCGCGGGTCCAGACATCGACGATGGCGCGCGCACGATCGAGCGCATCGTGCTCATGGCCCATGTGATGCGTCAGCGAACCGCAGCATTCCTCACCGGCCGCAAGCGTGACCTCGATGCCGTGACGGTTGAGGAGGCGGATCGCCGCCTGATTGATGCCGGGCGACAGCACCTTCTGGGCGCAGCCCTGGAGCAGAACCACGCGGCCGCGCGTCGTGCCTTCGGCGGCAAATGTCGTCCCGCCTTTGGGTCCGGCGGGTGGCAGCGCACCCGGCGCGAGCGCGAACATCGCCTTGATCCGGCTCAATAATCCGGGAGAAGCACCGGCTGGCGATGAGGGCAGCCAAGCCGCAAGCGGACGCCCGATCCGCGCCAGCACCATGCTGATCCGGAACAGCGACGGCCGCGGCAGAACGAAGGCGAGGATGCCGCGCAGCGCCCGTTCTGTCAGCGGACGCGTGTAATCGCGCTCGACCCGCGCCCTGCCCTGATCGATCAGGTGCATGTAGTGCACGCCAGACGGACAGGTCGACATGCACGACAGGCAAGAGAGGCAGCGGTCGATGTGCTTCACCACGTCGGCGGTGGGCGGCTTGTCCTTCTCCAGCATCTCCTTGATCAGGTAGATGCGGCCGCGCGGGCTATCGAGCTCGTCGCCGAGCAACACATAGGTCGGGCATGTGGCAGTGCAGAAGCCGCAATGCACGCAGGCACGCAGGATCTTGTCCGCTTCCGCGATGTTCGGATCAGCCAACTGCGCGAGACTGAATTCGGTCTTCATGCGCCCAACACTCTCGCCATCCGGCCCCGGTTGAAGATATCGCGCGGATCGAAGCTCGCCTTGACGCGCCTGTTGAGCGCGGCGACGCCGGCGTCGTGCGGATGGAACACGTCGATTGCGCCGCGCACGGCATCGCTGCCGCGAATGAGCGTGGCATGGCCATCGATCGCCTTGAGCTTCGACCGCAGCATGGCAGCCCCGGCATCTGCCGATGGCGGCAGCGCGGCCCAGATCAATCCGCCGCCCCAATCATAGATCACGTCGCCACCGGTCTCGCGGGCGAGCATCTGGCCGAACGCACCGCCCGACGCCGGCGGACAGACAATGCGCCACACCGGCCAGGCGCCGAGCGGGCCCGCGGCTGCGAAGGGCGCCACATCGCGGATCGCGGCCCAGACCGCCTGCGATGTCGCATCCTCGATCCGCTCCGCCTTGCCATAGGATGCCAGCGATTGCGTGACGGAATTGGCCCGGTCGGCGGCCGAGGCGCCGATCCCTTCCAGCCGGATCAGCGTCACCGCGCCCTGCCGAGCAAGCGCCGCCAGCGGCCCGGTTGCCCCGCGAAACGCCGATTGCGGAAGATGCGAGACACCCGAAATGTCGTAGGGCGATCCCAGCGCCGCACTCATTGCCCGGGTTGCGGCCACGTCGTCGAGGCCGTGCAGCACCAGCGTGACCTCGCGCTCGGCTTTCGGCATCACCTTCAGCGTGACTTCGGTCATCGCCGCGAGCGTGCCCCAGGACCCGGCGATCAGCTTGCAGAGGTCGTAGCCGGTGACGTTCTTCACCACCTTGCCGCCGGCCTTGAATGTTTCGCCAAAGCCGGACACCGCCGTCAGGCCGAGCAGGTGATCGCGCGCCCCGCCGGACTTGATCCGGCGCGGACCCGCGAGACCGGCTGCAATGGTGCCGCCGACCGTTCCCGACAGCGCCGGCGTACCCAGCAGCACTGAGGTATCCATCGGCTCGAAAGCAAATTCCTGGTTCTTGGAATCGATCAGCGACAGCAGATCGGCCATCGGCGCGCCCGCTTCGACGGTGAGGATCAGTTCGTTCGGCTCATAGTCGACGACGCGATTGAGCGCCGAGAGATCGAGCACAGCGTTGGTCGCCATCGGCTGACCGACCGCGCGCTTTGAGCCATGGCCGATGATCTCGAGCGGCTGCTCGGCAGCAATCGCCGCCTGCACGGCCTGCTCGACGTCCTTGGCATCCCGGATTTTCAGAGTGTCCACGAGCGACCTTCTTTTGCTGAGGTGTCGCGGAAATCCCTCCCCCGCCGCAGGCGTGGGGAGGGTCGGCCGAGCGAAGCGGAGGCCGGGGTGGGGGTACATCGAAAGAGCCCCCACCCGGCGCTCCGTTCGCATTCGCTCACTCGCGCCACCCTCCCCACACTTCGTGGGGGAGGGAAAGCAGCGATCGCGCCAAACAAATTACACGCAGCCATCATCAAAACCGCGGCAGATCGGGGAAGGCGAGCCTGCCGCCATGCACATGCACGCGGCCGAGTTCCGCGCAACGGTGCAGCACCGGAAACACCTTGCCCGGATTGAGCAGCCCCTGCGGATCGAACGCGCACTTCAGCCGCATCTGCTGTGCGAGATCGATGTCGCTGAACATGTCCGGCATCAGGTCGCGCTTCTCGACGCCGACGCCATGCTCGCCGGTGAGCACGCCGCCGAACTCGACGCAGGCGCGCAGGATATCCGCGCCGAAGGCTTCGGCCTTATCCATCTCGCCCGGTTTATTCGCATCGTAGAGGATCAGCGGATGCAGGTTGCCGTCGCCCGCATGGAAGACATTGGCGACGCCGAGGCCATACTTCTCCGACAGCTCACGGATGCGCGCCAGCGCCTGCGGCAGCTTTCCGCGCGGAATGGTGCCGTCCATGCAGAGATAGTCCGGCGAGATACGGCCGACGGCGGGAAACGCGGCCTTGCGGCCGGACCAGAACAGCAGCCGCTCCTGCTCGGAGTTCGAGAGCTGCAGCGTGGTCGCACCGCATTCTTTCGCGATCGCCTCCACGCGCAGGATCAATTCATCGACCTCAACCTTTGGCCCGTCGAGCTCGACGATCAGCAGCGCCTCGACATCGAGCGGGTAGCCGGCATGGACGAAGGCTTCGGCTGCGTGGATCGCCGGCTTGTCCATGATCTCCATGCCGCCGGGGATGATGCCGGCACCGATCACCTTGGCGACGCACTCGCCGGACGACTCGACAACCGGGAAACCGATCATCAGCGCCCGCGCCGTCTCCGGCTTCTTCAGAATGCGCACCGTCACTTCGGTGACGACGCCGAGCAGTCCTTCGGAACCGGTGATGATGCCCATCAGGTCATAGCCCGCCTGCTCCGGCGCCTTGCTGCCGATGCGCAGAACCTCGCCGTTCATCAAAATGATCTCGCAGCCGAGCACGTTGTTGGTGGTCATGCCGTACTTCAGGCAATGCACGCCGCCGGAGTTCTCGCCGATGTTGCCGCCGATGGTGCAGGCGATCTGCGAGGACGGATCGGGCGCGTAGTAGAAGCCCTCATGCGCCACCGCCTGGCTGATGGCGAGGTTGGTGACGCCGGGCTCGGTGATCACCGTGCGGTTCTCGAAATCGATGTCGCGGATGCGCTTGAACTTGCCCATGCCGAGCAGCACGCCATCCGCCAGCGGCAGCGCGCCACCGGAGAGCGAGGTTCCAGCGCCCCGCGGCACCACCTTGATGTTGTTCTCGTGGCAGTAGCGCAGCACGCGGCTGACCTGCTCGGTGGTATCCGGCAACACCACCACCATCGGCGGCTGGCGATAGGCGGTGAGCCCGTCGGACTCGTAGGGGAGCATCTCGGCCGCCGAATCGATGACGCCCTCGCCCGGCACGATCGCGCGCAGCGCCGCGACGATCGCCGAACGGCGGTCGAGCACGGCCTGATCCGGCAACGGCATCTTGATCGACATCGTCAGAACTCCGGCGCATGCGAAGAGCACGCATTAGAAGCGTTCAAGCATGCTTGCCGCGGTTTGTGTAGAGCAGCGCGTCGTTATTGAGCCGCATGGCGCAATGTTGCCGCAGGGCGGGAAAGTCGCGCTGCCGGGCTTTCCGCGGGCCGCGCGGAAACCCTAACCGCTGGCCACGGCCGCCTTGGCCGGGATCAGGCTCGCCTGCACGACGAGACCGCGTGCGCGGGCATCCATGACGCCGACAGCGCGCAGCGCCAGCAGCGACACCGTCTGCACCGCATCGCGCATCTTTGCCGGATCGTCGAGGCCTTCCGGCGCCAGCGGGCCGACCAGCGCCTCATGCAGCGCGCCGATGACGGCGGTCGCGGCAAGCGCCGTGTCCTGCGCCGGCAGATGGTTGGCGCGCACCGCGGCCTCAATGCGCAGCTCGATCTCGGCAGCGATATCGCGGCGGCTGGCGATGCGTTGCTGCGAGACATCCACATCGACCGGCTCGGCCAGAATGCCCCAGGCGAGCTTGCGGTGGGTCAGCACATGAACTGCGACAGTGGTGATCGCAGCCGCAAGCGCCGACATCGGACCCGGCGCGGCCTCGGCGGCGCGGCGGATCGAGGCGAGTTCGTCACGCGCGACATCCGCGATCAGTTCGGAAATCAGGTCGGCTTTCGACGGGAAGTAGCGGTAGACCGTGCCTGCCGCGACATTGGCCCGGCTCGCAACCGGCGCGATCTGAACCGCCGCCATTCCGCCTTCGGCAGCCGCATCACGCGCGGCGGTGAGGATGGTGCTGCGCCGTGCCGCGAGGCGGCGCACGACTTGATGAGTTCGCCGATAAACCATTGAGCGCCCTTGTGTCCCTATAAAAACTGAACACGAATTCAGAAGGGTGACAAGCCGGATTGGCGGCGACCGGTAAAATTCGCAGTGCAGCATCGGAGGTGCTCCCTCCCGCGTACTGATCCGCCGCGACCGTTTGTAAGCGCTTGTAACAAACCCCCGGCCGCAATTGACCGCGCACGCAAGTGATGCGTATATCACTTATGTTTATATTTATATCAATTAAGCTGAAAGAGGTCTCGTATGTTTACCGCGTCGACGATCGCCGCCCGCGCTCTGGTCGCACTACTCTTCATTCTTGCCGGCGTCGCGAAAATCACTGCGCCTGATCCTGTCGTTGCCAACATGGCCGCACACGGCGTGCCGGGATTTCTGCTGCCGCTGGTGATCGCGCTCGAGATCGGCGCCGGCGTCGCACTGCTGATCGGCTGGCGGATCGAGTACGCCGCAGGCGCGCTCGCCGTCTTCTGCATCGCCGCTGCTGTGCTGTTTCACTTCAAGCTGTCGATCCCGGCGGAGCGGACGCTGTTCTTCAAGGATCTGGCGCTAGCCGGCGGCCTGCTGGCAATGGCGCTGACGGCGTTGCGGGCACGAACTGCGAGCCGTTGAACGTATCGCGGGGCCACACCGGGAAACGTCAACGCAGGGAATCCCGCCATGAACAATATCATTCGCACGACCGGCCAGACGCCGGCCGATCAACCTCTGGCGATCCGCACGATCGGTTCCGGTCCGCCGGTGATCTGCCTGCATGCGCTCGGCCATGACAGCAGCGATTTCGATCCGCTGGTGGCACGCCTGTCGGATCGCTTCCGGTTCGTTCTTGTCGATTGGCCGGGACACGGCGCGGCCGGTCCCGACGTCGCGCCGGTCAGCGCCGGGCGCTACGCGGAGCTTCTCGACCTCGTCCTCCCCGCCCTGAATCTCGACAAGCCGATCGTGATCGGCAACTCGATCGGCGGTGCGGCCGCCATTCTGTATGCGAGCCGCAATCCCGTGCGCGGGGTGGTGCTGTGCAATTCGGGCGGACTGATCGAGGTGACCCCGTCGATCACCCGCATCTGCAACCTGTTCGCGCGCTTGTTCGGCGGCGGCGAGCACGGCGCGTTCTGGTTTCCGGCGTTCTATGCGCTCTACTATCGCCTCGTGCTGGTGTCGCCCGCCGCCCGGGCACGGCGAAGCCAGATCGTCGCCAACGGACCACGGCTTGCGAAATTCCTGCGCGAAGCGTGGGTGAGTTTCGGCCGGCCCGATGCCGATCTGCGCGCGACCGCTGCAAGCCTGACGGTGCCGGTCTGGGTGGCATGGGCGATCCGCGACAAGGTGTTGCCGCTGAAGAATTGCCTGCCGGCGATCAAGACGCTGAAGGACGGCAAGCTGAGCAAGTTCGACGCGGGCCACTCGGTCTTCATCGAGCAACCGGACGCGTTCGCATCCGGATTTGCGGAATGGGCCGCAACGCTCCCCGCAAAGACGATCTAACCGTCGACCCCGAACAGCCGCGCCAGCGCGGCCACGCCCATGCCGGTCATCACCGCGATGAAATCGTTGCGCTTGATCAGGGTGACGCCGATCGCCGCCGCAATGGCGAGGATCACCACCGGGCCGCCGTTCAGCACCACCGGCGCAATCGCCGAAATGATGATCGCACCCGGCAGGGCATCGAGCATCCGCCGCACGCGCGGCGTCACCGGCACGTAGGCCATCAGCCAGTAGCCGCCGAGCCGTGAGAAAACGGTAACCGCGGTCATCACCGCGATCGCAATCCAGACCTCGGTGCGGCCGAGCGCCAGCAGCTGCTCAGTCATCGTCGCCACCGATCAGCCCGGCACTGACTGCACCGGCGACCGAGCCGGCGATGATGAACCACCAGCCGCCGGCGAAGTGCTGCACCGTCAGCGCGACGATTCCCGCAACGGCCCATGGCACGGCCGTCGGCAGTCCTTTCCATGCGGGCACGAGCATCGCCGCGAAGAACGCCGGGAAGACCAGATCGAGACCGTAGATCTTCGGATTGGCGAGTTGTTCGGCGAGCAGAAATCCCGGCAGCGCGGAGACGAACCACACGGCAAAGAGCATGAGACCGCCGCCGAGAAAGTACGACGCGTCCGACCCGCCGCGCTCGCGATAACGCAGCGACAGAAGCCAGCCCGCGTCGGTGATCAGAAGCAGCGGCGGATAGGCCTGCCAGGCCGGCAGCGTTTCGAACCACGAGCGGAACGTCGCGCTCATCAGGAAGAAGCGGATGTTCACCGTCAGCGTCAGCAGCGCCAGCGTCGCGATCGACGAGGCGGTGAGCGTCTCCGGCCACGCCTGCACGGCAACGAACTGCGACATGCCGCCATAGACGAGGCCCATGAAGCCCTGCACTTCCATGAGCGTGAATTTCTTCTGTGCGCACAGCGCGCCGAATGCCATGCCGAAGGCGAGCGTGCCCGGCAGCACCGGAAAGACCGAGCGCGCGCCCTGAATCAGGCCTTCGCGGGTCCAGTGCGCGGGTGGCGGTGCTGCGGAGGAAGAAGCGATGTCGGACATGTGAGTGGAGGTAAATTTCGGCTAGTGATGCGGTCGATAACTGCTCAGGTCAATCCGGCGAACGACGCACGCATAACGACTATGCGCACTTCACCCTCCCGCGTGCGTTTTCATCCCTCCCCCGCGAAGCGCGGGGAGGGTGGCGCGAGTGAGTGAAAGCGAACGAAGCGCCGGGTGGGGCATTTCCGCGAAGCACCCCACCCGGCTCACGTTCGCTCGCCACCCTCCCCACAAGGGGGAGGGATAACAAACACACTCATCGCAGAATCAGTCCGCACTCGGATGCCAGAGCGGCGCGTAACCGCGTGTCAGCACCTTCGCCATCGATGGCGGCGTCAGCATGCCGACAGTGCCACCACGCGGGCGCGGACGCGGCGCCCCGTATCCTCCAGGTAACCACGGCAGAAGCGCATCGCCCTTCACCGCGAATGCATCCGAACCCGACAGCGTAACCATCACACCCTCGGGCACCTGATCGAGCGCCACGGAATGAATTCGCTTCACCTTCGATTGCCGGTCGAAGCGTTCCGCATGCAGCACGTCGTCCATCTCGAGCACGCTGGGGCGTGCG
>JBEIPX010000441.1:0-2974 GCA_040376815.1 Bradyrhizobiaceae bacterium | reverse complement strand
GGCACGTTTTGCGGACGGCGCGCGCCCTTGTTGAGATCCTGCATCGACACGAACAGCGAGCGGATCATCGCCGCCGCTTCCTTGCTGCGCAGAATCTTCGAGAAGTAACGCGACTCGACGCGCAACGCCGCATCCATCGGCAGCTGCAGGCCCTCGTACACGCAGCTCATGATCGCGCGCGCGGCCGGATAGTTGTCGTAGGTCTCGCGGCGATAGATCGCGTTCGCCGGCGGGAACACCATCATGCCCGCCTTCGAGTAGACCGCGCCGCCGGGCAGCTTGAAGCCCTTCTCGTCCCATGGCTGAACGGCCTTGCCGCCGTTCTTGATCCAGTCCTTTGCGGTCTTGATCAAATCGGCAGCGGGAACCACGGCATCGACGAGCTTCATCGTCTTCGCCTTCGCCATATTGATATTGTCGCCCTTCAGCAGAATCTGAAGCGCATCCTGGGTCGCGACGATGCGCGGCACGCGCTGCGTGCCGCCGCCGCCCGGGAACAGGCCGATCTTGATTTCGGGCAGACCGACCATCGTCTTCGGGCTGTCTGCCGCGACGCGATAGTGGCAGGCGAGCGTCACCTCGAAGCCGCCGCCCAGCGCGAGGCCGTTGATCGCGGCGACCCACGGCTTGCCGCCGGTCTCGATGTTGCGCAGCGTCTGCGAGAGTTCGCGGCAGCGATCGAACAGAACCTGGTTCGCGGCTTCCTCACCCTTGCTCTTGAGCATGTCCGCATAGGCGCGGTTCATGCCTTCGAGCATGGCAAGATCGGCGCCGGCGCAGAACGCTTCCTTTGCCGAGGTGATGACGACGCCCTTCACAGCGGCATCATCGGTGAGCTGCTTGATGATCGCAGCCAGTTCCTCGCCCGAGCGCTGGTCGAGCACGTTCATCGAACGGCCGGGAATATCCCAGGTGACGGTCGCGATGCCGTCGGCGTCGGTTTCGACTTTGAAATTCTTGTAAGTCATGGTCGACGCTCCTCTTACACGCGCTCGATGATGGTGGCCGTGCCCATGCCGCCGCCGATACACAGCGTGACGAGCGCGGTCGACTTGTTCGTGCGCTCGAGTTCGTCGAGCACGGTGCCGAGTATCATCGCGCCGGTCGCACCGAGCGGATGGCCGAGCGCGATCGCGCCGCCGTTGACGTTGATCTTGTCGTTGTCGATGTTGAAAGCCTGGATGTAGCGCAGCACCACCGAGGCGAACGCCTCGTTCAATTCGAACAGGTCGATGTCCTTGAGCGACATCTTCGAGCGCTCGAGCACCTTCTTCGTCACATCGACCGGACCGGTCAGCATCATCGCCGGTTCCGAGCCGATGTTGGCGAATGCACGGATCTTGGCGCGCGGCTTCTTGCCGATGGTTTCGCCGCCTTCCTTGCTGCCGATCAGAACGGCCGCCGCACCATCGACGATGCCCGACGAATTGCCGGCGTGATGAACGTAGTTCACGCCCTCGATCTCCGGATGCGACTGGATGGCGACAGCTTCAAAGCCGCCCATCTGACCCATCATCGTGAACGACGGCTGCAGAGACGCCAGCGACTGCATGGTCGTGCTCGGACGCATATGCTCGTCCTTGGCGAGAATGGTGAGGCCGTTGATGTCCTTCACAGGCGCGATCGAATTCTTGAAACGGCCCTCGTCCCAGGCTTTCGCGGCGCGCTGCTGGCTCTGCACCGCGTAGGCGTCGACGTCTTCGCGCGAGAAGCCGTACTTGGTCGCGATCAGGTCGGCCGAGACGCCTTGCGGCATGAAGTAGGACGGAACCGCGATCGACGGATCGACCGGCCACGCGCCACCCGAAGCGCCGATGCCGACGCGGCTCATCGATTCGATACCGCCGCCGACCGTGAGGTGGTTCTGGCCCGACATCACCTGCGCAGCCGCGAAGTTCACCGCATCGAGGCCCGAGGCACAGAAGCGATTGATCTGTACGCCCGGCACGCCCTCGCCATAACCGGCTTCGAGCGCGGCGAAGCGCGCGATGTCGCTGCCTGCCTCGCCGACCGGATCGACGCAGCCGAGCACCACGTCGTCGATCATGTCTTCCTTCAGGTTGTTGCGGGCCTTCAGCGCCTTCAGCGGCGACGCCGCCAGCGCAAGTGCCGTGACTTCATGCAGCGAACCGTCGGACTTGCCTTTGCCGCGCGGCGTGCGGACGTGATCGTAAATATAGGCTTCGGGCATGTGAGCCTCCCTTGCGGATTTCCGTGTCTATCGAACCAGTGCCTCTCCCCGTATGAACGGAGAGAGAAGAAATCAGAACGCCTCGGCCGGCAGTTCCATCAGCGTCGCAGCGCCACTCTGGATTCGCGCCAGATGCGTGGCGGTCTCCGGCAGCATGCGCTCCATGAAGAACCGGCCGGTCACGAGTTTCGCCTTGAGATAGTCGCTGCCGTCGCCCGCCGCGATCTTGTCGTTCGCGACCTTGGCCATCTTCGCCCACATATAGGCGAGCACGACCAGACCGAACAGGTGCATGTAATCGGTCGAACCGGCACCGGCATTGTCGGGCTTGCCCATGGCATTCTGCATCAGCCATCCGGTCGCTTGCTGGAGATGGCCGAGCGCGGTCGACAGCGGCGCCACATACGGCTTCATGTCGTCGCCGGCGTTTTCCTTGGCGAAGCCCGCCACCTCGGCAAAGAACGCCATGGCCGCGCGGCCGCCGTCCTTCGGCAGCTTGCGGCCGACGAGGTCGAGGCCCTGAATGCCGTTGGCGCCCTCGTAGATCATGGCGATGCGCGCATCGCGCACGAACTGCTCCATACCCCACTCGGCGATGTAGCCGTGGCCGCCGAACACCTGCTGCGCGGCGACCGTGTTGGCGAAACCGACATCGGTCAGCACGCCTTTGATCACCGGGGTCAAGAGACCCATGTGATCGTCGGCGGCTTGACGCTCCTTCGCATCATCCGAGCGATGCGCGACGTCGCTCTTCAGCGACGTCCAGACCACAAGCGCGCGCGC
>JBEIPX010000029.1:0-14004 GCA_040376815.1 Bradyrhizobiaceae bacterium | reverse complement strand
CGGCATGGACTTCAAAGATCCGCCCGTCGACTTCACGGCGATCGCGCGCGGACTTGGGCTGGAAACGATGCGAATCGATTCGCCTGACCAGCTTGAAACTCTACGTGCCGCGTTCAAAAGGCCCGGCGCGAAGCTGATCGAGGTGATGGTCGACAAGACAGTCTGAACAACGAAACGGCTGCCTCGGCCCGTCAGGACGCTCAGCAGCCGCCACGCACGGTTCGTTGTACGCTCCGCTATGCGGCGCGCACGCTGGTAAGGAACTTCTGCACTTCCACCTTGAGGCGGGTGCTGTCGCTGGAGAGCATCTGCGCGGCGGAGAGAACCTGCCCTGACGCTGCACCCGTCTCGCCAGCGCCTCGGCTGACGTCGCCGATGCTGTTGGCGACCTCACCGGAGCGCTGCGCCGCCTGTTGCACGTTGCGGGCAATCTCCTGAGTCGCCGCGCCCTGTTCTTCGACAGCGGCGGCGATGGTCGATGAGATTTCCGACATCAGGTTGATCGTGGCGCTGATCTCCTGAATCGTCGTCACCGAATCATGCGTTGCCGACTGCATCCCGGCGATCTGTGCGCTGATCTCGTCGGTCGCCCGCGCGGTCTGCGACGCCAGCGCCTTGACCTCGGAAGCAACCACCGCGAAGCCCCGTCCGGCTTCACCGGCGCGCGCGGCCTCGATGGTGGCGTTGAGCGCCAGCAGATTGGTCTGCTCGGCGACGGCGGTGATCAGCTTGACCACATCGCCGATGCGCGCACCGGCCTGTGACAGCTGCTTGATGCTGGCGTCGGTCTTCTGCGCCTGCGTCACCGCAGTGCTTGCGACACGGCTCGCTTCCTGAACCTGACGGCTGATCTCGTTGACCGACGAGGTGATTTCCTCGGTGGCGGCAGCGGTGGACTGCACGCTGTTGGAAACGTCCTGCGACGCGCCGGCGACAGCCGCCGACGTCTTGCCGGTGCTCTCGGCGGTAGACGTCAGGGTATTGGCGGAAGCCTCGAGTTCGGTTGACGATGACGACAGCGACTCGACGAGCTCACCGATCAGTTGCTCGAACTCCTGGATCAGGCGATCGACCTGCTGCTGCCGCCGCTCGCGTTCCGCCTGCGCCTGATTACGCTCGGCCTGCATCTGCTGGTTGGCGATGCCGTTCTCCTTGAACACGAGCACGGCGCGCGCCATGTCGCCGATTTCATCCTGACGTTCGCGATGGGGAACGTCGGTGCCGTAATCGGCATTGGCGAGACGCGTGACCACGCCCTGCATCTCGACGATCGGCCGCACGGTGCGCCGGCTGAACACGAAGTAGAGTATGGAGATGAAGCTTGCCACGGTCAGCAACAGGATGATGTTCACAAGGATCATCATCGTGGAGGCGGCATTGCGGGCCGCGACAACCTCGGCCGTCGCGCGGCTGTTCATCTTGTCCTGGAAGGACTGGACGAGATCCGTAATCTTGGCCTTCCCGACGGCGTAATCGTCTCCGTACACGTGGCCGCGAGCTTGATCGAGTTTGCCGTCGGCGACGGCCTGCATCGCCTTTTCCTCGAGCTTGATGAGAGCGTCCGAGCTGTTCTTGGCCTGATCGATCAGACCGAGCTCGTCGGCCGGCGCACCAAGTTCTTTCAGGCGCGTGACGACGCGATCGCGGCTCTTGGTTTCCTTCACCTCGCGCCAGTAGTTGTCGAGATGCTTCTTCTGGCCGGTGACGGTGTAGAAGCGTACTTCGTCGGTCAGGTAATCGGAGGCCTTCGCGAGATCGAGGCCGAGCTGTTTGAATTCGGCCGCTCGCGCCAGCGCTGCACGCTCAGCGTCGACGTTCGCCTGCGCTCGCCAGATGAAGAAGCCTGTCAGAAGGGAGAGAACAACCGTTGCGCTCAAGGACAATTTTGTGACGGCCGCAAGACGCATTTCGGGTTCCACCTTTCTGTGTGATCCAGAAATCTGAATCGAATCGCTCATGTGAGCGCCGGTAAAACTTGCTTCCAGAACTACTAATAATTTATTTAACAAGTTATCAATTCGAGCCTGCGGCACGCAGTTTGCTCGCATGGCGAGATATTTGTCTCGCTACACTCCGATTTCATTGCATCGATTGGAGAAAAGCCGCCGCAGAGGCAGCATTCACTCGCCTCAGCGCGGGGCGATATACGGGCTTGGAAGCAGAAGCTCAGGGAAGCGAGCGAGAGAATGGCGGAGGGAGTGGGATTCGAACCCACGGTACGGTTTCCCGCACACACGCTTTCCAAGCGTGCGCCTTAAGCCACTCGGCCATCCCTCCGGGCGCTCTCTCATGACGGCGCACGGCGGATTTTGCAAGAGATTCAACGGCGAGCCGGCTGCTTTCCGCAAGCATTTGAGCCGGAATGGCTATTTCTGCCAACCGAAACCGGGCATGATTACCGCTTCGGCAGCTTGATCGGCAGCGGCACGATTTCAGAGCTGCGCTGGGGTAAACTGCGGAAGCGAACGATGCGTACCCTTCGGCCTCTGGCGTTCATCGCCGCCCTCGCGCTCCCGGGCGAAGCGGCAGCCGAGATGTGTAAACGCACGGGTCTGGATGTCGCCTGCGATGACGGACGGCGCGGCGTGCTCTCCGGCGATGCGATCATCTGGACCGACGGCACCCGCTCGAGCAAAGCGTCGCCGCATCCGAGCGTCATCATCGGTCACAAGCCGTCGGTGCAGGTCGGGCCCGGCGTCTTCGTTGGTGGCAAAAACGGCGGTTCAGTGCCGCTCGATAATCCGAACGCTCCGAACAAGCTCAGATGCCCGGTGCTGGAAGGCGTATCGTATTGCCACTGATCCTGCTGCGACTGAGTGCGCAGCTTTAGTGCATGGTGAACCCGCGGCCGCGGCCGGCCATCCTGCGCGGTGAAAAATCGTAAGCCGCCGCTGGCTGGGCTTGCGCCGACGCGCGCGTCTGCTCCAGCGCAGCGATGAATCCGGACGACCACTGCTGGATGTTGCCCGCACGCAGCTTCTTCATCATCGCTTCCCAGCGCAGCCGCCGCTCCGGTGCCGGCATGGTCAGCGCCATCGCAATCGCACGCGCCATGCTGTCGATGTCGTGCGGATTGACCAGGAGCGCCGTGTCGAGCTCATTCGCCGCGCCGGCGAATTTCGACAGCACCAGCACACCCGGATCGACCGGGTTCTGCGCAGCGACATATTCCTTGGCGACAAGGTTCATGCCGTCATGCAGCGGCGTAACGAGACCGACCTGTGCCGTGCGATAAAAGCCCGCGAGCATGGTCTGGCTGAACCCCTTGCTCAGATAGCGGATCGGCGTCCAGTCGACCTCGCCATGGCGGCCGTTGACCTCGGTGACGACGCGCGACAGCTCCTTCTGCAACGCATCGTAGGCCTCGATGGCGCCACGCGACGGCGTCGCGATCTGCAGCAGCGACACGGTTCGCTTCAGCGCCGGCTTGAGGTCGAGCATCCGGTCAAAGGCCTTGATGCGGTTGACGAGACCTTTCGAGTAGTCGACGCGATCGACGCCGATGACCAATCGCTTGTCCTCGAGGCTCTTGCGCAGCCGCACAACTTCGGGATGTGAGATCGCGCGCGCCGCGTTGGTCGCGAACGCATCGACATCGATGCCAATGGGAAATGCCGCAAGGCGTGACTTGCCATGGCGCGACGTGACGATGTTGTCATCGATATCAAGACCGAGATCGGTCTTCACGTAGCGTGCGAAATTCTCACAGTCATCTTCGGTCTGGAAACCGATCAGATCGTAGGCGAGCATCGCCTCGATCAATTCGCGGTGGTTCGGCACGCCGTTGATCACGTCGCGCGACGGCCACGGCGTGTGCAGGAAGAAGCCGATCGGCTGGGTGACGCCGAGATCGCGCAACTCCGCGCCGAGCGCAAGGAAATGATAATCCTGAATCCAGAACGCTGCGTCGGGCTTGTGGAAGCGCATCAGCGCGCGCGCCATGAATGCGTTCACTTCGCGATAGGAGCGATAATCCTCATGCGAAACGCGGATCAGGTCGCTGCGCGAATGCAGCGCCGGCCACAGCGCCGAGTTGGCGAATCCTTCGTAGTAACCGCCGTAATGCGCGGCTGGCAGGTCAAGCAGCGCGATCGCGCCGGTTCCGAGCGATTCGATCTCCGCGAACGAATCCCTTGCTGCGCCATCGCGCACCCGGCCGCTCGAACCGACCCAAATCGCTCCGGATTGTTCAACGACTGGCAGCAGCGCCGCCGCCAGCCCGCCGGTCATCGGCTCATTGGCTTTCGCGCGCGCTACGCGATTTGAAACCACGACGAGATTCACTGCGTCCCCTCCGCACATGAGCCCGTACATAAACGGATATTCATCAATATGGTTCCTGCCGACTTCCCCATTGCGTGCGTTCGCGCGAGGAAAAATGCAAAAAACCATTCTTGTTGGTGGGGTTATGGATTTGACATGCCGACAATCACCGGCCGAGACATGTCAAATCAATGACTCCACTGATCAACATTCGACCGTATTGAAAACAAATTCAAGCGATGAGACGCGGAACAAAAGTTCCATCGCAGAACAGAGGATGAAGATGACGAATATTTAATGAGGCAGATCACGCATTGCACAGCAGCTGCGCAATCCACGCGCGCACATCGGCAGGCGCATTGAAGTGCCCTTGCACACCACGCGCACGACGGCCGACCGAGAACGATATGCCTTCCAGATCGGGCATGATGGCGAAGACTGATTCGTCGGTCACGTCGTCGCCGAGAAACACCGGCGTGCGGCCTTCGAACGGCTCGTTCATCATCAGCTCGCGTACGCCGGTCGCTTTGCTCACGCCCGATGCCTTGATCTCGCAAACGAACTTGCCGGGCAAAACTTCGATCGTCGCATCGGGCAAATCGGCGCGGATCGTGGAGACGGCATCATACAGTGCCTGCTCGATCGTCGGCGCCTTCCGGTAATGCAGCGCCAGCGAATAGCCTTTGTCCTCGATCAGAATGCCGGGATCGATCATGGCGATCGCCGCGAAGCGTTTCTTCAGCTCCGCATCCATCGGCGGCGCGTGCGAGGCGACTGCCTCGGTATCGATCGAAAGACGCATCTCGGCGCCATGGCCGCCAACCGCGGGAAACAACACCGGATCGAAAATCCAGTCGATGTCGATCAGCGAGCGGCCCGAGACGAGCGCCAGCGCGCCATTCGTTTTCTCGAGCAGCATCTGCAAGTTCTCGCGCAATCCCGGCGGCACCACGACCTCGCGCGGCGCAGGCGCGAGCTCAAGCAAGGTGCCGTCGATATCGAACAGCAGCGCGCAGCGCTTCAGATCGACGTCCGGCGGACCGGCCGCGTCGACTTTTTGTATCAGGGGCGCTTCGCGCGTCATGACAAGTTCATCGCTCATTCCATCCTACTCCACAACTGCCAGCGGCGGCGCAATATGTTCAAGCGGCTGCCGCTCAGCCCGGATACAGAAACGCCACGCCACCCACGCGGCCACAATCATCAGCACTGCGCCGAGCAGATAGCCGGCGAACACCGTGCTTCGCGAACCCGAATCGATCAGAACACCAAACAGTGCCGGTCCGATGACGCCGCCGATGCCCGTGCCGATCGCATAGAAAATAGCGATCGCGAACGCGCGGATTTCGAGCGGAAACGTCTCGCTCACGGTTAGATACGCGGCGCTCGCGGCCGGCGAGGCAAAGAAGAAGATGATCATCCAGGCAATCGTCTGCGTCTGAGCGCTGAGAACGCCTGCGGCGAACAGATAGCCGGACACGGCGAGCAGGATCCCCGATACGCTATAGGTCAGCGTAATCATCGTGCGGCGGCCGAGCGTATCGAACAGACGGCCGAGCAGAAGCGGGCCAAGGAAGTTGCCGGCCGCGAACGGCAGGATGTACCAGCCTACGTCGCTTGCCGGGATACCGAAGAAGTCGGTCAGCACCAGCGCATAGGTGAAGAAGATAGCGTTGTAGAAAAACGCTTGCGACGCCATTAGCACGAAGCCGACCAGCGAGCGCTGCCGGTATGCGACGAACAGCGCCTGCCACACCTCGCGCAGCGGCGTGTGATGACGCATCTTCAAGCGGATCATCGGCAACTGTGCGCCGTCCGGCATGCGGCCGGCAACCGGCATCGATGCCTCGATCGCCGCGACGATCGCCGTCGCTCGTTCCGGCTGGCCATGGATCATCAGCCAGCGCGGACTCTCCGGAATCCAGAACCGCATCAGCAACACCACAAGACCCAGCGCCGCGCCGATGAAGAACGCGAGCCGCCAGCCGGTGTCGGGACCGAAATGCTGCGGATCGAGCAGCACGATCGCGCCGAGCGCACCGATGGCTGCACCGATCCAGAAGCTGCCGTTGATCACCAGGTCGGTCCAGCCGCGATAGCGCGCGGGCACGAGTTCCTGGATCGTCGAATTGATCGCCGTGTATTCGCCGCCGATGCCCGCACCGGTGAGAAAGCGAAACAGCACGAAGCTCCATAGATTCCACGAGAACGCGGTCGCGGCCGTTGCCACGAGATAGACCGCGAGCGTGATGAAGAAGAGCTTCTTGCGGCCGATGCGGTCGGTCAGCCAGCCGAAGCCGAGCGCACCGAGCACTGCGCCCGCGAGATATGCACTCGCGGCGATGCCGACATCGGCGTTGCTGAACTGCAGGCTCGGACTTTGCTTCAGTGCGCCCGCGAGCGCACCGGCAAGCGTGACTTCAAGTCCATCGAGAATCCAGGTGACACCCAGCGCGATGACGACGCGCGTGTGAAAGCCGCTCCAGGGCAACCTGTCGAGGCGCGCGGGAATGTCGGTCTCGATCACCCGCCCGGCGTCGTCACGCGCCGCGTTGCCGTTGCTTGAGACGGATTCAGTCCGGGAGAATTGAACGTCGGCCGAGTGGCGTGATGGGGTCAGACTGGTCATCCCGCATTCCCGCTTTCGGCGAGACCCCAGCAGGCTTCCTGGGAAGGTTCCAGCAAGCATTCTTGGGAAGCCGAAAGCAAAAGAAGGCGCCGGGGACTACAGCAGCTGCGCCCCAGTTCCTTTCTGTCGTGCGGGTGGGTACATCCGCCACCTAGCACCTTTGTTCAACGCGGGAACCGTTGAATGGTTCCCATAAATTCAAGGGTTTAACGCCTAGCGGCGCTGTTCCTTCGCATACAGGCTGATCATTGAGAGTGACCAAAATAAGAAGGCCCCGGATCGAATCCGGGGCCTTTGATAAAGGGCTGAAGATCAGGCGGCGCGGATGGTCGCCATGAACCTGTCGAGTTCCTCGCGAAGCCGCGTGCTCTCGACGGTGAGCGTCTGCGCCGAGTTCAGCACATCACCCGCCGCAGCTCCCGTTTCGGTGGCGCTGCGATTGACCTCGGTGATGTTGGTCGCGACTTCCTGCGTGCCCTGCGCGACGCCCTGCACGTTGCGGGCGATCTCCTGCGTCGCAGAACCCTGCTCGTCGACGGCCGACGAGATGGTCGCGGCGATCTGGGAGATCTGGTTGATGGTCTCGGCGATCTCCTTGATCGCGCCGACCGACTCCTTCGTCGCATCCTGCATGCCGGCGATGTGTGCGGAGATTTCCTCCGTCGCCTTCGCGGTCTGGTTCGCCAGCGACTTCACCTCGGAGGCGACGACGGCGAAGCCACGGCCGGCGTCACCGGCGCGGGCCGCCTCGATCGTGGCGTTGAGCGCGAGCAGGTTGGTCTGCTCGGCAATCGCGGTGATCAGTTTCACCACGTCACCGATCTGCTGGGCCGCGCGCGACAGTTTGCCTATGCGATCGTCGGTCTGGCGCGCCTGAGCGACGGCGCTCTCGGCAATCTTGCTGGACTCGCGCACCTGACGGCCGATCTCGGTGACAGACGCTGACAACTCTTCGGTCGCGGACGCCACGGACTGGACGTTCGACGAGGCTTCCTCAGAAGCGCCGGCAACGCGGCTCGACAAATCCTGCGTCACTTCCACGGTTCGCGACATGGTGCCTGCGGCGCCTTCGAGCTGCGTTGCAGAGGAAGATACGCTCGAAACGATGCTCCCCACAGCCGTTTCGAAGTCGTCGGCGAAGCGGATCAGTTCGGAACGGCGAGCGTCGGCCGTCACCCTGTTCTTTTCTTCCTGCTCGGCCGCATCACGTTGCGCTTTCGCAACCGCTTCGACCTTGAAGGCCTCGACCGCCGCCGCCATCTGGCCAATCTCGTCCTTGCGGCCGAGACCCGGCAGCACGACATCGAAATGACCGTTGGCGAGTTCACGCATGGCGCTGCACATCGCAACGATCGGCCGCGACAGGCCGCCGCCCACGACGAACGCCAGGATGACCATCAGCACAAGCTGGCCGATCGACAGCATGCCGACGATTCTCTCGGTCTGCTGCGACGCCTCGCTCGTCGTCTTGGCGATCTGCTCCTGATCGGTCAGGAGCGCTGCCTTCATGTCCTTCGAGCTCTGGATCATCGAGTTGGCGAAAGTGTTCATGTCCGCGACAAGACCGAGCACCGTCTTGCTGTTCTCGATCAGCTTGGCGAACGACTCGCGATAGACGCCGAGCATCGTGCTGATCTCGGTCATCTTCGCCTTCAGTGCCTCGTTATCGGAGGTGAGACCGCCGAAGGTCTTCTGGATGAAGGTGATACGCGCGAGCGCTCCGCCCGCGAGAGCCATGTCGGGCTTGGCCGCGAACGTATTGGCTGCTGCGGACGCCGCGATCAGCTGGGTGGTGATGTCGGTGACCGACGACTGCAGATTGGACTGGCCGCCGAGCGAAGCGCTGTCGGACAGATCTTCCAGCTTGTAGCGCAGCATGGTGCCGGAGCGGGCGACCTGGTTGGTCGCGATGTTTGCGCTCTCGGCCTTCAGCTTGATCATGCGATCGAGCAGCCGCGCGAAGTCATCGAACTGCGACGACAGTTCCATCGCGCTCGCAAGCAGCATCGCGTTCTGGCTGCCGCCGGCGCGCGCGTGATCGGTCGATTTCTTGATCGCGGCCTGCACGGCCGCTTCGGCATCGAGTGCGGCTTTCGCATCCGCCTCGTTGCTGCTCAACGCGAAATACCGGGCGAGCAGTTGATAGGCGGTCATTTCGCGATCGAGGTCGCGAGCGATACCGGCGGCGGCGACGCTGGTGTTGTAAGCCTGCTGACCGCTCGTGATCTTTCCGTAGCCGAGATAGATCGCACCCATGTTGAGCACGAACAGCACCGCGACGACGCCAAACGCGAGTAGGATCTTGGTGCGGAGTTTCAGGTTGGTAAGCAGCCCCGGCTTCTTCTGCTTCGGTGCTTTTTCGCTGCGCTTGAATTTGAACCAGGCCACCGTTTCCCCCATGCATTTCCAGCCGCGAATTGGCCGGGGTGGCGGCACACCCCCCGGCGCTGGGGAGGAAGGTAAATAGAAATGGATAAAAGGCCGTAAATTCCTACCGGATCAGTCAACCTTCGGTTGAGTATCGCCAATCAATATTATGCTAATATATTCAAATACTAAGGCCGTATCCGAAGGGATACGGCCTGTCAGACACATTCCGCCAGCGGATCATTCTGACCGGGAAAGTCCGGAGGTGATTCTCCGCTCAGGCTGCCATCTTCGGCGGGGCGATTTCCTTGAAGGCCGCGGCCAGGGTCAGCTTTGGCTCGGTGATGGCCTGGAGTTTCTCCAGGGTCATGCCGGGCACCATCTCTAGCACCACGAGACCCTTCGGGGTCACGTCGATCACCGCAAGGTTGGTATAGATACGCTTGACGCAGCGCGGCGCGGTCAGCGGCAAGCTGCATGTCTTGAGAATGCGCGGCTCGCCCTTCTTGCTGACGTGATCCATCAGGACCCGGATTTCCTTGGCGCCGACCGCGAGGTCCATGGCCCCGCCGACACCCGGAGGAAAGCTCGGATCGTCGGTGGTCCAGTTGGCGAGGTCGCCCGCCTCCGAAACCTCGAAGGCGCCGAGCAGGCTGATGTCGAGATGGCCGCCGCGGATCATCAGGAACGCGTCGGCGTGATGCACGTAGCAGCCGCCGGTGATCAGCGTCGTCAGATTCTTGCCGGCATCGATCAGGTTCTCGTCCTCTTCGCCGGACTGCGGCGCGGGGCCGAGGCCGAGCACGCCGTTCTCGCTGTGGAAGATCACCTCGCGGCCCGGCGGCACGTAGCTTGCCGCAAGCGTCGGAATGCCGATGCCGAGATTGACGAACGCGCCCTCCGGCAGGTCCTGCGCCGCACGCCATGCCAGTTGATGTCGGGTCAGCGGCGTTACGTTCAAGGTTGTCATGCATTACCTCCTACGACGACGACGCGGTCGACGAAAATGCTCGGGGTCACCACGGTCTCCGGGTCCATGGTGCCAAGCTCCACCATGTTGTCGACCTGGGCGACGGTCAACTCCGCCGCCATCGCCATGACCGGGTTAAAGTTACGCGCGGATTTCGTGTAAATCAGATTCCCCCAGCGATCGGCCGTCCTGGCGCGGATCAGGGCGATATCGCCTTTCAGCGGCTTCTCGAAGACATGCAGCTTGCCGTCGATCTCGCGGGTTTCCTTGCCGTCCTGCAACCGCGTGTTGGCCGACACGGGCGAGAAGAACCCGCCGAGTCCCGCGGCAGCCGCGCGCATGCGCTCGCTGATCGTGCCTTGCGGCACCAGCTCCAGTTCGAGGCTCTTCGCCCGATAGGCATTGAGGAAGGCGCTATAGTCGCCCGAGCGCGGATACGAGCAGATCACCTTGCGCACCCGGCCCGAATTGATCAGCCGCGCCAGCCCGTGATCGCCATTACCCGAATTGTTGGCGACGATCGTCAACTCCTTCGCGCCCTGATTGTGCAGCGCCTCCAGCAGATCGTCGGCGACGCCGACCGCGCCAAACCCTGCGACCAGCACAACCGCACCGTCCTTGACCCCGGCGACGGCATCGGCGGTGGTTTTGACTTGTTTGTTGATCACCCGGAACGTCCCTCCAGCCAGCCCGGTATCCGTTCGCGTCTCATGAGATCGCGCGGGTTCCGGGCTCTTTCGCAATTGCACAAATCGATCAAGACTCTAGGCGGCGGTATGAGGCCCGGCAAGCCACACCGGCGAGGTGCGGCCATCTGCCGGAGCAGCTTGCAATTTCATTCGCCGAAACTCGCGCGTTGCGCAGCGGATCGCCCACGCCGACGTGAACCGGTCCCATGACATTCAACAAAATCACCATTGCAAAGTGTGGAGCCCCTGCTTCTAATTAGAATAATGAAAAACTGCCTATAAGAATTCTTTTGGGAGGCGTGTGTGTCCAGCATCAAACTGACCGTCAACGGCAAAGCCGTATCCGCCGACGTCGAAGACCGAACGTTACTCGTTCATCTTCTGCGCGATCACCTCGGCCTCACCGGCACGCATATCGGCTGCGACACCAGCCAGTGCGGCGCGTGCACCGTCCACATCGATGGCCACGCGGTGAAGTCCTGCACGGTGCTGGTCGGCCAAGCCAATGGCAGCAAGATCACCACTATCGAGGGCCTCGCCAAGGGAGACGAACTGCACCCGATGCAGGCCGCCTTCCGCGACAATCACGGCCTCCAGTGTGGTTACTGCACGCCCGGCATGATCATGTCGGCGGTCGACATGGTGCACCGTCACGGCGGCAAGCTCGACGAAGCCACCGTCCGGGCCGAACTCGAAGGCAACATCTGCCGCTGCACCGGCTACCACAACATCGTCAAATCGGTACTCGACGCCGCCGGACGCATGAAGGTCGCGCAGGCCGCCGAGTGATTTTCTTCCCGCGGGCGCAAGGCCGCCCGCCGGCTTCTAGCTTCATCACATAACGGCTGCTCGCGGCGCCATCGGTGATCGCGCCAGAATGAGCGGTCCGACAGGGAGAGAGACGATGGGTATTGAGGGAATCGGCGCACGCGCCGTGCGCAAGGAAGACAAGCGCTTCATTACCGGCAAGGGCAAGTACGTCGATGACGTCCGCGTTCACGGAATGACCTACGCGCATTTCGTGCGCAGCCCGCACGCGCACGCCAAGGTCAAAAGCATCGACATCACCGAGGCGATGAAGAAGCCGGGTGTCGTTGCGGTGCTGACCGGCAAGGAACTGGTCGACGACAAGATCGGCAACCTCATTTGCGGCTGGATGATCCACTCCAGGGACGGCACGCCGATGAAGATGGGCGCCTGGCCAGCGATGGCCCCGGAGACGGTGCGCTTCGTCGGACAGGCGGTCGCTGTCGTGATCGGAGAGACCCGCAATCAGGCGCGCGACGGTGCCGATGCCGTGGTTGTTAATTACGAAGAACTAAAAGCCGTACCGGACATCAAGGCGGCGATCGCCGCAGGCGCGCCGCAGCTTCATCCGGAAGCGCCGGGCAACGTGGTCTACAACTGGTCGATCGGCGACGAAGCTGCGGTGAAGGATACCTTCGCCAAGGCCGCGCACAAGGTGTCGTTTGAACTCACCAACAACCGCCTCGTGCCGAATGCGATGGAGCCGCGCGCCGCGCTCGCGGAATACGACGAAGCCGAAGAGCACTACACGCTTCACACCACCTCGCAAAATCCGCATGTGGCTCGTCTTGTGCTGTCGGCGTTTTACGGCATCGCGCAAGAGCACAAGCTGCGCGTGATCGCACCTGACGTCGGCGGCGGCTTCGGCTCGAAGATCTTCATCTATCCGGAAGAAATGGTGGCGCTGTGGGCCTCGAAGAAGGTCAGCCGCCCGGTGAAATGGACCTCCGATCGCACCGAAGCGTTTCTCACCGACGCACACGGCCGCGATCATGTCTCAAAAGCGACGATGGCGTTCGATGCCAACCACAAGATGATCGCGCTGCGCGTCGACACCCACGCGAACTTCGGCGCGTACATGTCGCTGTTCTCCTCGTCGGTGCCCACCTATCTCTACGCGACCTTGCTGTCGGGCCAGTACAACATCCCGAACATCTATGCCGAGGTCACGGGGGTCTACACCAACACCACGCCGGTCGACGCCTATCGCGGCGCGGGCCGCCCGGAGGCGAGCTATCTGCTCGAGCGGCTGATCGAAACGGCCGCGCGGCAATTCAAGATCGATCCGGCGGAGCTGCGGCGGAAGAATTTCATCACTGCGTTTCCGCATCAGACGCCGGTCATCATGGCCTACGATACCGGCGACTTTAACGCTTCGCTCGATGCGGCACTGAAGGAGATCGACTACGCCGGCTTCCCGGCGCGCAAGGCGAAGGCAAAGAGCGAAGGCAAACTGCGCGGTCTCGGCTTCTCCTGCTACATCGAAGCTTGCGGCATCGCGCCGTCGAAAGCTGTCGGCAGCCTCGGCGCCGGCGTGGGCTTGTGGGAATCGGCGGAGGTGCGCGTCAACCCGGTCGGCACCATCGAGATTCTCACCGGCTCGCACAGCCACGGCCAGGGCCACGAGACGACATTCGCGCAAGTGGTTGCGGATCGTCTCGGCATCTCGATTAATCAGGTGCAAATCGTCCACGGCGATACCGACAAGGTGCAATTCGGCATGGGCACCTATGGCTCGCGTTCGGGTGCGGTCGGCATCTCGGCTATCGTGAAAGCGATGGAGAAGATGGAGGCCAAGGCGAAGAAGATCGCCGCACACCATCTCGAAGCTTCCGAGAACGACATCGTCATCGAGAACGGCGAGTTCAAGGTCACCGGCACCGACAAGGCGATGGCGCTCGCCAACGTCGCGCTTGCCGCCTACACCGCACATAACCTGCCGGACGGCATGGAGCCGGGCCTGAAGGAAAGCGCGTTCTACGATCCATCGAACTTCACCTTCCCCGCCGGCGCTTACGTCTGCGAGGTCGACGTCGATCCCGGCACCGGTAAGACGACGTTCGTCAACTTCGTCGCCGTGGACGATTTCGGCCGCCTGATCAATCCGATGATCGTCGAGGGCCAGGTGCATGGCGGCGTCGCCCAGGGCGTCGGCCAGGCACTGTTCGAGGACACCGTCTATGATCGCGAATCCGGCCAGCTGCTGACGGGCTCCTTCATGGACTACTGCATGCCCAAGGCCGACCACTTCCCGTCCTTTGCGATGGAAACCAATGTCG
>JBEIPX010000520.1:0-2213 GCA_040376815.1 Bradyrhizobiaceae bacterium | reverse complement strand
GCATCCTTCGGCCGGTAGTACGGATGACTGCTGTCCTCGAAATCCTTGTGCTTCGGATCTTTCGATATCTGCTGAACCGTGTCGTTCATTCCATCCCCGGTGAATTCGGTGCGTTTCTCAATGCTGGCCGGACCATACAAGCCGTGTCGTGAAACGCGAACCCGCCCGGGGAATATCTGATCTGTGTTCCGGGCGCGCCGTTCGCAGAGCGGAACTAGCGTTTCTTGCCGGGCTTTTTGTTCTTGCGCGTGTTCGCCTTGAACTTGCGCCCCTTCGGTTTCGCGCGGCCGGGGCCGAATTTGCGGGGCGGCTCGCCGCGATGTGACTTGCCGCGATCACGGCGATCGCCGCGCGCGGGGACCTGCCCTTCCGACAGCAATTCGAACCGCAGCGCACCGGCGACGGGTGCAGCCTCGACGAGTTTCACGTCGACCACATCGCCCAGCCGGTGCATCGCGCCCGAGCGCGAACCGATCAGTGCGTGACGCGTTTCGTCGTGATTGAAGTATTCGCTGCCAAGCGTGCGGATCGGCACGAAGCCATCCGCGCCGGTATCGCTGAGTTTGATGAAAAGCCCGGCGCGGGTGACGCCGGAGATGCGGCCCTGGAACGTTGCGCCGACGCGATCGGCGAGATGATGCGCGATCAGCCGGTCGACCGTTTCGCGCTCGGCCTTCATGGCGCGGCGCTCGGTCAGCGAGATTTGCGCGGCGACTTCGCCGAGCGTTTCCGGCGTCTCATGTTCGGGCAATGCGCCGTCGCCGAGACGTAAGCCGCGGATCAGCGCGCGATGCACGACGAGGTCGGCATAGCGGCGGATCGGCGAGGTGAAGTGCGCATAGCGGCGGAGATTGAGGCCGAAGTGGCCGTAGTTGTCGGATGAATATTCTGCCTGCGCCTGCGAGCGCAACACGACCTCGTTGACCAGCGGCTCGGCGTCGTGGCCGCGCACGCGTTCGAGGATGCGGTTGAATTCTTCAGGGCGGAGTGCGCCGCCCCGGACGAAGGGCAGGTCGAGCGTCTTCAGGAATTCCTGCAGCGCGTGGACTTTCTCCATCGTCGGCTCGTCGTGCACGCGATAGATCAGCGGCAGCGCGTATTTCTCCAGCGCCTCGGCCGCAGCCACGTTGGCGAGGATCATGAACTCCTCGATCAGCCGGTGCGCGTCGAGTCGTTCGGGCACGATGACGCGATCGACGGTGCCGTCGGGTTTCAGCAGAATCTTCCGCTCCGGCAGATCGAGGTCGAGCGGATCGCGCGCGTCGCGTGCTTGCTTCACGCAAGTATACGCCGCCCAGAGCGGTTTCAGGATCGGATCGAGCAGGGGGCCGGTGGTATCGTCCGGCTTGCCGTTGATCGCAGCCTGCGCCTGCGCATAGGAGAGTTTTGCGGCGGAGCGGAACAGCACGCGGTGAAACGAGTGCGATTTCTTGCGGCCGTCCTTGCCGACCACCATCCGCACCGCGAGCGCGCCGCGTGCTTCGCCGGGCACCAGCGAACAGAGGTGGTTCGAGATGCGCTCGGGCAGCATCGGCACGACGCGATCGGGGAAATAGACCGAGTTGCCGCGCCTCAGTGCCTCGCGGTCGAGCGCCGAGCCGGGGCGCACGTAGTAGGCGACGTCGGCAATGGCGACATGCAGGATGAAGCCACCCTTGTTGGCCGGATCGCTGTCTGGCTCCGCATGTACGGCGTCGTCGTGATCCTTTGCGTCGGGCGGATCGATGGTGATCAGCGGAATGTCGCGCCAGTCCTCGCGGCCCTTGAGGCTTGCGGGCTGCGCGGCTTCCGCCTCTGTGATCGCGGCCTGCGGGAAGACGTTCGGAATCTCGTGCGCGTGAATGGCGATCAGGCTGATCGCCTTCTCTGAGTTCAGTGAGCCGAGGCGTTCCTTAACCTTGCCGGAGGGCAGGCCGTAGCCGCGCCCTCGCGCAAGATCGACACTGACGAGATCGCCGTCTTCGGCGCCGCCAGTCTCGGATGGTGCGATCGAGAGTTCGCGCCCGGCCTGCTTCTTGTCGACCGGGACGAGGCGGCCGCCGCCGTCCTGTGTCTTTCGGAAGATGCCGAGCACGCGCGTCTTTGCCTTGTCGAGGATGCGAATGACGCGGCCGACGTACGTGCCGTCCTTTTCGCGCTCGACTCGCATCAGGACGCGCTCGCCGACACCGGAGACGGTGCCGGGTTTGGCGCGGCGCGGGACGAACACGAGG
>JBEIPX010000553.1:0-1979 GCA_040376815.1 Bradyrhizobiaceae bacterium | reverse complement strand
CGATGATCTCGGCGACGGAGAGGCCGTTCTGCCGCTCGATCTCCTTGTTGAGTTCGACGAAATTCCAGCCGATCTTTTTCGCGAGCAGCCGACCGAGCGTCGACTTACCCGCGCCGCGCAGGCCGATCAGCGCAATGCCGGCCTTCGGCAGCTGATGCGAAGCGGCGGCGCCGGAATGCCCGGAGAGAATGTCCTTTGCCTGCGCGATCTGCGCCGGCGAGGCCTTGCGCGTGAGATCGCGCATCATCGCCCATTCCGGTGCGGAGTCGGCCGATGGAATGAGATCTTCCAGATGCGCCGCCATCGCGTTCGAGACGCGGCGCAGCAGCACGATCGAGACGTTGCCTTTGCCGCTTTCGAGCTGCGCGATATAGCGCTCGGAAATGCCCGAAACCTTCGCCAGCACCTTGCGCGACATCCCGCGCAACGCCCGCATGGTGCGGACCCGCTGGCCAAGCTCCTGCAGGAAAATGGTCTCGGTGTCGCCCTGGTCCGTCATCGCCTCGGTTCGTCCGCCTTTGTCGATTCTCGCGGGATCAGGCCGAATCTCGGCCCTTTGCCTCCGTAACCTGAAACATAATGCCGAGCCGGATTGACAGCAAGCTGCTGGGCTGGCTTTATATGAATTATAATTCAAAATCGAGCATGGTCCGGAAAGGTGGACGCCGGCTTTCCGGAAAAATCATGCTCCATAAAAATTCGATGGGAGTGAGCGCTTCATGAGCGCCGATCGCTACAACGCGGTGACCTGGCTCCTCGACCGCAACGTCGAGGCGGGGCGCGGCGGCAAGCTCGCCTTCACCGACACGGTATCTGAACTGACCTACAGTCAGCTTCAGACCGAGAGCCGCAAACTCGCCAATCTGCTGAAGCGTCTTGGCGTTCGCCGCGAAGAGCGCGTCGCGATGATGATGCTCGACACGGTCGATTTCCCGGTCGTGTTTCTCGGCGCGATCCGTGCCGGCATCGTGCCGGTGCCGCTGAACACGCTGCTCACCGCCGAACAATACGCCTACGTGCTCGCCGATTGCCGCGCGCGCGTCCTCTTCATCTCCGAGGCGCTGCTGCCGGTGGTGAAGGATGTGCTCGGCCGCATGCCCGATCTCGCGCATGTGGTGGTATCGGGTAAGGACGCACACGGATACTTGCGTTTCGCTGACGAGATCGCGCGTGAAAGCGATCGGTTCGAGACGGTTGCCACCCATCGCGACGAACCCGCATTCTGGCTCTACTCGTCCGGCTCGACCGGCATGCCGAAGGGTGTGCGTCACCTGCATTCGAACTTGCAGGCGACCGCGGAAACCTATGCGCACCAGGTGCTCGGCATTCGCGAGAGCGATGTGTGTCTCTCGGCGGCAAAGCTGTTCTTTGCTTACGGCCTTGGCAATGCGCTAACGTTTCCAATGTCCGTCGGCGCGACGACCGTGCTGAATTCGGAGCGACCGACCCCGGCGTCAATGTTCGGCCTGATGCGGCGATACAATCCGACGATCTTCTACGGCGTACCGACGCTGTTCGCGGCGATGCTGAACGACGATGCGTTCAGGAACGAGCCGCGCTTTCCGAAGCTGCGCATGTGTACGTCGGCAGGCGAGGCGTTGCCGGAAGCTGTCGGCGAGACCTGGAAGCAGCGCTTCGGCGTCGACATTCTCGACGGCGTCGGCTCGACCGAGCTCCTGCACATTTTCCTGTCTAATGCGCCGGGCGACATCAAGTACGGCACGTCCGGCAAGCCGGTGCCCGGCTATCGGGTGCGGCTCGTCAATGACGCCGGCGCGGATGTACCGGACGGTGAGGTGGGCGAGTTGCTGGTCGATGCGCCGTCGGCGGCGGAAGGCTACTGGAACCAGCGCAGCAAGACGCGGCAGACCTTCGAAGGCGGCTGGACGCGCACCGGCGACAAGTACATGCGCGATGCGGACGGGCGCTACACCTTCTGCGGCCGCTCCGACGACATGTTCAAGGTCTCGGGCATCTGG
>JBEIPX010000387.1:0-3513 GCA_040376815.1 Bradyrhizobiaceae bacterium | reverse complement strand
GCTGGCCGGGGAATCCTGCCACGCGGCATAATCTGGCACTACAATCGACCGCCGGTGGTCGATCTTGAGTTCGAAATGGATTGCCGCAGGATTCATCGCGAAGCAGTCGCATGATCTGTGGATTGCGAATGCGCGCGGCGGCGGATTTGCGGAGGTATCTCGGGTGGGATGCGACTATCGCCAATTTGGCTAGGTCTTGCTGATCTACAGCGCGGGGCTAACTCATTGATTTCAAAGGGTCGATTTTAGTTGAAGTTTACAAGCAACTCTTTGATTTCGCTGCCAAGAAGTGAGATTCTTAATCAGCGGGTCCAAGGTTCGAGCCCTGAAGCGCCCACCAATCTAATCAGACGCTTGGACTGGTGAGGTTCAACACGTTGCCGCTTGTAACGCCTTTGTGCCTGTTTTTGCTCTGCGCTTTTACATTTGTTGCATCGACAGGCTTCACATTGCGGCCGGGATAGTGCTGGGTTCGCCAGTAACCCTCTCGCACGAAAGCCATGAGTCCTCATCCGCTCTCTCGCATCATCAAACAGTTCAAGCGCGAGCCGTCCCGGACGGGGTCGCTGATCGTCACCTTCCACGGCGACGCCATCGTACCGCGCGGCGGGTCGGTCTGGCTGGGAAGCCTGCTGCAGTTTCTCGAACTGCTAGGCACCGATGGCGGAGTAGTGCGCACGGCTGCGTCGCGGCTGGCGGCAGATGGGTGGCTCGAGCGCGAAAAGATCGGGCGTAAAAGCTATTACATGCTGGCGCCGCGCGGCCGCGAACGGTTCGAAGCCGCGGTCGAGCACGTCTACAATCCGCATCCGTCCGAGGCCGTGGGGCAGTTCGAACTGCTTCTGATCGAGAACGCGACCGACCGCGACAACGCGCGCCCGGCGCTGACCGAGGCCGGGTTCGGCAATCCGCTTCCCGGCGTGTGGGTGGCGCCGCCGAACGCCGTCATTCCGTCCGTCGTCACCGGCGCCATCCGGATACATGCGTCGGCCGAGGGCGAGATGGGGCGACGCCTCGTCGCGGCGAGTTGGTCGCTGGATCGGATCGTGGACGGCTATCGCAATTTCATCAAGACGTTCGAGCCGCTCGCGGGCCGGATGGGAGGAGGCGAGGTCTCGCCGGCTGACGCGATTCTCTCGCGCGTCCTCCTGATCCACCATTACCGGCGGGTCGTTCTGCGCGATCCACTGCTGCCGACTGCGTCGCTGCCGGCTGGGTGGCCCGCAGCCGAAGCCCGCCGGCTGTGCGCAACGCTCTACCGCGCGCTTCTGCCCGCGTCCGAACAATGGCTTGGAAAATATGGGGAAAATCAGCAGGGTGCGCTGCCGCCGCCTGGCGTGGAACTGCGCCGGAGGTTCTCGGACGTTCCTCATGATATGTTACAAAAATAAGTTGCTAGACGTATTTTTTGTTATATATTGAAACGTGTCTTGAGGAGAAAACGGCGATGTACACTCAGGCGCTCAACGCAGCGGACACGGAAGTTGCAAACATCGAGGACGCCGCGCAGGCGACTCGCTTCCAGGCGCGGATCGACGATGACGATCGCATCGAGGCGAACGACTGGATGCCCGCGGCGTATCGCCGGACGTTGACGCGTCAGATCTCCCAACACGCTCATTCCGAAATTGTCGGCATGCTGCCGGAAGGCAACTGGATCACGCGGGCGCCGACACTGCGCCGCAAGGCCGCGCTGCTCGCCAAGGTCCAGGACGAGTGCGGACACGGCCTCTATCTGTATGCGGCAGCTGAGACCCTCGGCACCTCACGTGAAGAACTTGTCGACGCAATGCTCAGCGGCAATGCAAAATATTCCTCGATCTTCAATTATCCGACGCCAACGTGGGCTGACATCGGCGCGATCGGCTGGTTGGTCGATGGCGCGGCGATCATGAATCAGATCCCGCTGTGCCGCTGCTCCTACGGTCCTTACGCGCGCGCGATGATCCGCGTCTGCAAGGAAGAGTCGTTTCATCAGCGTCAGGGCTACGAAATCATGGTGACGCTCTCGCACGGCACCGCGGAGCAGAAGGCGATGGCGCAGGACGCGCTGAACCGCTGGTGGTGGCCGTGTTTGATGATGTTCGGTCCGCCGGACAGCAGCAGCCAGCACAGTGATCAATCCATGAACTGGAAGATCAAGCGTTTTTCAAATGACGATCTGCGCCAGAAGTTCGTCGATGCGACGGTGCCGCAGGCGCAGTACCTCGGGCTGACGATTCCCGATGAAAACCTCAAGTGGAACGAGGACACGAAGCACTGGGAATACGGCGAGATCGACTGGGACGAGTTCAAGCAAGTGCTCGCCGGCAACGGTCCCTGCAATCGCGATCGGATCGCGGCGCGCCGCAAGGCTCACGCCGAGGGTGAATGGGTACGCGAAGCCGCCGCCGCTTACGCCGAAAAACAGAAGGCGCGCCGCGCTGCAGCTGCCTGACGGGAGGACATCATGACCACACCGAACACTCAGCTCTGGGAAGTCTTCATCCGCAGCCGCAACGGCCTCGCGCACAAGCATTGCGGCTCGCTGCATGCGGCCGATGCCACGCTGGCGCTGCAGGCGGCGCGCGACATCTACACTCGGCGCGGCGAGGGGCTGTCGATCTGGGTCGTTCCGTCGAACGCCATCGTTGCCTCCGATCCATCGGAGAAGGGCATGATGTTCGAGCCGGCGATGTCGAAGATCTACCGGCACCCGACGTTCTACGACGTGCCGGATGAAGTCGGCCACATGTAGCGCCGGCAACGGCCCCGTAAATGCAGGGCTGCGTCGCGCGGCCTCGACGATACTCAGGAACACGATCATGGCGGCAGGTTCGATTTCCGTGACCGAGAGCCCGTTGGTGCTGTATGCGCTGCGCCGGGCCGACGATGCGCTGATCCTCGGCCATCGCCTGTCGGAGTGGTGCGGTCATGGGCCGATGTTGGAGGAGGACATGGCGCTTGCCAACATGGGCCTCGACCTGATCGGGCAGGCGCGCGAGCTCTACACCTATGCGGGAAAGGTCGAAGGCGCGGGCCACGACGAGGACAAGCTCGCCTATCTGCGCGACGTGTTGCAGTACCGTAACCTGCTGCTGGTCGAACAGCCGAACGGCGACTTCGCCAAGACCATCGTGCGGCAGTTCTTCTACTCGGCCTTCGCCGATCCATATTGGCGTGCGATGATGGCGTCCAAGGATGCGACGCTCGCCGCGATCGCTGCGAAGTCGGAGAAGGAAAGCGCCTATCATCTTCGCCACACCGCCGAGTGGATGATCCGCCTCGGCGACGGCACGGCGGAAAGCCATCGCCGCGCGCAGGCAGCGATCGATGACCTCTGGGCCTTCACGGGCGAACTGTTCCACAAGGACGACAGCGACGCTGGGTTGATCGCGTCCGGCGCCATCATCGATCCGGAGGCACTGCGTGCGTGCTGGGCGGAAACGGTTTCAGCCGTTCTCGACGAGGCGCTGCTGAAGAAGCCTTCGAACGACTGGATGCAGAAAGGCGGCCGCACCGGCCGCCATACTG
>JBEIPX010000591.1:0-1559 GCA_040376815.1 Bradyrhizobiaceae bacterium | reverse complement strand
GATCATGGAGCAGGTCTACGCACTCGGCAAAGGGCTGCTCAGCCGGATGAAGGTGAACTTCGTCGAAGAGCCCGATACGATGATGAACGACTTCCGCGAGATCGCGCCGACGTTCGTGCTGTTCGCGCCGCGCATCTGGGAATCGATCGCCGCCGACGTGCGCGCACGGGTGATGGATGCCTCGCCGCTGAAGCAGAAGCTCTACGACGCCGGCATGAAGGCCGGGCTCGCCGCGCTCGGCCGCAACGCCCATTCGGCGGCCGGCGACGTGCTGCTGTTCCGCTCCTTGCGCGATCGCCTCGGCTTCACGCGCCTGCGCTCGGCGGCGACCGGCGGCGCGGCGCTCGGCCCCGATACGTTCAAGTTCTTCCGCGCCATGGGCGTGCCGCTGCGCACCCTCTACGGCCAGACCGAAACGCTCGGCGCCTTCACCCTGCATGAAGCCGATGCGGTCGATCCCGACACCACCGGCATCGCCATGGGCAAGGAGATCGAGATCAAGATCGATCAGCCGGACCCGAACGGTGTCGGCGAAGTCGTGGTCAAGCATCCGAACATGTTCCTCGGTTACTACAAGAACGAAGCGGCCACCGCTGGCGACATGCGCGGCGGCTGGATGTATTCGGGCGATGCCGGCTATTTCAACGACAAGAAACAACTCGTCATCATCGACCGCATCAAGGATCTGGCGGAGACGTCGCGCGGCGATCGCTTCTCGCCAATGTACATCGAGAACAAGCTGAAGTTCTCGCCCTACATCGCCGAAGCCGTCGTGCTCGGCGCCGGACGCGACCGGCTCGCGGCGATGATCTGCATCCGCTACTCGATCATCTCGAAGTGGGCCGAGAAGAAGCGCATCTCGTTCACAACCTACACCGACCTCGCCTCCCGTCCCGAAGTCTACGAGTTGGTGCGCAAGGAAGTCGAAGCGGTCAATGCGACGCTGCCGCCGGCGCAGCGCATCTCGCGCTTCATGCTGCTCTACAAGGAACTCGACGCCGACGACGGCGAACTGACCCGTACCCGCAAGGTGCGCCGCGGCGTCATCAACGAGAAGTACGAAGACATCATCGAAGCGATCTATGCGGGTAAGCCGAACATCGACATCGATACGGTCATTCGCTTCCAGGACGGCACCACGCAGCGCATTCGCACCACGCTCGCGGTGATCGATCTCGGCCTCCCTCACCTCGCCAACGCATCACAGGCAGCGGAATAGAACGTCCATGAATTTCGAACTGCTCGCTCAACTCCTGATCTACGGCCTCGTGGTCGGCACGCTGTACGGCGTCGTCGCGATGTCGTTCGTGCTGATCTACAAAGCGACGCAGGTCGTCAACTTCGCGCAGGGCGAACTGCTTCTCGTCGGCGCATGGGTGTGCTGGGCGCTGCTGGCGAAGTACCAGGTACCGTTCTATCTCGGCATGCCGATTACCCTCGTGTTCATGTTCATCTTCGGCGTCGCGATTCAGATCGTGATCCTGCGGCCGATGATCCGCGAGCCGATAATATCCCTCATCATGGTTGCGATAGCGCGGTCGACCCTGTTCCAGGCGCTG
>JBEIPX010000596.1:0-1519 GCA_040376815.1 Bradyrhizobiaceae bacterium | reverse complement strand
TACGACGATTTGATCGACGCCGATCCGATCGATGCGGACCTGATAGCGGCGTAAGCTGAGGTTGTCTCCGTCGAGCTTCCTCAGAGTAGAGGCACGGGGTTGCCTTACGCTCAGTTCGTTATGGTCGGGCTTGACGATTTTGAGAATGACGCGGCGTTTGGTGCCCGTGCCTGGCAGCGGTGAGCAACCAGATCAGTCTACCGGAATGATGCTCGGCGCGAGAATCGCCTCGAGATGCTCGGGGCGATCGCGATTGACGTGGGTGAGATACTCGTCGGCAACGCCGCGCAGTTTCTTGCTGAGCTGGGCGGACACGCCGAGCGCATCGATTCGATCGTTCTCGCGAACGATGGCCTGGATGGCGTTGACGTGGTGCGCGATCAGCTCCGGCGGCACCTTCTCGAAATCCGGCGCATGCTCGATGATGCGGCACAGGCTTTCGGCGGCCGCTGCCGCAGTCGGATAACCGAAGGTCGCGGCGCTGCCCTTGATATCGTGCGCGGCGCGCAGCAGTTCGTCGCGGGTTTCGGCGTCGATGCCCTTCATCTCCATCGCGGTATGCGCGGCGGCGAGGCGGTCGCATTCGTGCGTCATCCAGCCGTCGAACTCGCCCGACAGTTCCTGCAGCGCCTTCTCGGCGCGCGCCACCGGATCGTCGCCATCGTTCTCGGCGACGCGGCGGATCATCTTGCGAAGCGGGTTGGGCTGGGTGATGACCTGATGGTCGGGAAAGGTCTCGACCGTCAGCTTCGGATCCTTCTCGCGCGTCATCCGGCCACCTTCGCCTTGTCGAGCAGCGAGGGCTGCTGCAGTACTTCCGCCTTGCCGCCATTGCGGCGTTCGGGGCCGATGTAGGTGTTGCCGGTATTGCGGCGGCGGTCGGGGCCGAAATAGTTCTTGGTCTTGATGTAGGGCCGGGGGCTCGCGACCACGTTGAGGATGCGCTGGTAGAGGCCCTTCGCGGAGATCGGTTTGGCGAGGAATTCGGTGACGCCGGCGTCGCGGGCGACGGTGACACGGCGCTTCTCGGAGTGGCCGGTCAGCATGATGATCGGCGCGAACGGATTGCCCTTGCCGCCGGGCTGGCGGATCATCTGCGCGAGTTCGAGGCCGTCGAAGATCGGCATCAGCCAGTCGGTGATGACGATATCGGGGACGTAGTGCGTGAACATTTCCAGCGCGGTCGCGCCGTCTTCGGCTTCGTAAACTTCGCGGGCGCCGAACGAATGCAGCAGCGTGCGCAGGATGCGGCGCATGTGCGCATTGTCGTCGCAGACCAGAAAGCGCAGTTTGTTGAAATCGATCCGATACATGTCGCGGCTCTGTCGCATCGGAGGCGAACGCGCTATCGCGCCGCCGCCGGACGGTATACCTCGCGTTAACCATAGGCCGGAGATCGTTAACGAAGGGTTGAGGCCGCAGAACTGGAGCCAAGCCGTTAAGGGCTGAACTGCTCGCGCAGGATCCGTTCTTCCAGGCTGTGGCCCGGATCGAACATCATGTTGATGGCAATGGATCG
>JBEIPX010000434.1:0-3024 GCA_040376815.1 Bradyrhizobiaceae bacterium | reverse complement strand
TCGCGTGTCCCCGGCTTTTTGGCCGTAACCGAAAGGACGGGCGTCCGTAGCTCAGAACGGATCGCCTTCGGGGAACGGCCACATGCGCGCGGTGATGCTGACAGCAACGGGACTGGCACTGCTCCTGCCGTTCACTGCGGCTGAACCCGCGGGCGCGTCGGACGCTGGATGGGAGGTCTGCGCGCTGGTCTATTTGAAGGGCGCAGCCGACCCGAGCTGCAACTACCGTACCCATGCGCAATGTCAGGCCGCCATCTCGGGGCTCGGCGGATCGTGCTTCGACAATCCGTATCGCAAGCCTGCAAGCAAACCGCTGGCGAAAAAGAGCAACCGGCAGTCGCCGTGATTCATCAAAGGGAGTTTCAAGATGCGCAAATTTCTGACCGTCGCCGCCCTCTCCGCCGTTGCTGCAATCGCCGCAGCCAGCCCGGGCAACGCGCAAGGCTACACCGGCAATCGTGCCGTCTGCGCGGAGCAGTACACGTCGTCCGGACTGATCGTGCGCTGTCACTACGACAACTTCGAGCAGTGCCGCGCCTTCCTGAGCGGCCTCGGCGGAACCTGTAGCGCCAATCTTTACAGCCGGCCGGACACAAACCTGTCGCGCCGCTAGGCATCGCCATCAGGGGTTCAGGAAAGATTCGCGAAGCGGCTTGTTCCGCATGCCGTTGGGTGCGAGTTTGCGCGCCCCGGCAACGGCCGGCAGCGACAAGAAGCCTGAACAGGATAATCAAGATGAAGATAGCTCTCGCAATGGCGGCGGCGTTGATCGCCGTCTTTGGACAGCCGAGCAACAGCTTCGCCCAGTATCAAGGTGACGCACCGTTCTGCGTGCAGATCTACACCGCCGACAACATGATCACGCGGTGCGAGTACCAGACATTCGCGCAGTGCCAGGCCCTGAACGACGGCCGTAACAACACCTGCGCGATCAACCCGTATTACAAGGGGCCGCCCGCTGCTGCCCCTCAGCATCGGCAGCGCCAGGGCTATTAGGATTGCCCGCAAAAGCGGCAACCTCGGCGGCGTGCGAGGGCTGTCTTGACTGTGACAAGATGATAACGGTACGGCGTTTCTCGGACCCCTTCCGTAGAGCCGGATATGTTGAGCGTAATCATCGCGACGGACGCGGCGGAGCAGCCGGTCGTCGCTACCCTTGCGGCGCTGGTGCCCGGCGCAACTGCCGGTCTCGTCAGCGAAGTGCTGCTGGCCGACCGCACAGGATCGGCAGCGATCGAGCGCGTCGCCGATATCGCCGGGTGCACGTATCTTGCAATTGACGGCACGCGCGCGGCGGCGCTCGCCACGGGCGCAAAGCAGGCGCGCGCGTCCTGGCTGATGTTTCTGCATCCCGGCGTGGTGCCCGATCAGGGATGGATCGAGGAAACGACGCAGTTCATCCAGGGGATCGCCGTTCACGGCGCACCGCGGGCCGCGATCTTCCGCTATGCCCGCTCGCCCTATGCGCCGGCGGGTCTGCGCGAGAGCCTCAAGTCGATGGCCCGCATGCTGAGCGGCCCTTCCGCCGATCAGGGCCTGTTGATTGCCCGCACCCATTACGACAAGCTCGGCGGACATTCGCAAACCGCGCACCGCCCGGAGCAAAAGCTGCTCGCGCATCTCGGCCGGTCCGGCCGCGCGCTGCTGCGGACGCGGATTTTCGTACCGGCGGGCGCCTCCGGCAGTTAGTTGACTCCGTCAAGTATTAGGATCACGATGCGGCTCGTAACGTTTCAGAGCCCGATCCGCCATGACTTCTGTCCAATCGACCGTGCACGACGCCGACATCGCGGCGCTCCGCCACTTCAACCGCTTCTACACGCGCACCATCGGCGTGCTCGACCAGCATATCGTGAAGAGCCCATTCTCGCTGACCGAGGCGCGCGTGCTCTATGAACTCGCCCATCGCGAGAGGCCGACCGCGAAAGACATCGGCACGGCGCTCGGGCTCGATCCCGGCTATCTCAGTCGCATCGTCCAGACCTTTCTCGACGGCAAGCTGATCGCACGCACAGCCTCACCGGACGACCGGCGGCAATTTCATCTCACCCTGACGGCCAAGGGACGCACCGTGTTTGCGGCACTCAACAGCAAGTCGCACGCCAGCACCGCCGAACTGCTCGGCAAGCTGCCGCCGGAAGCAACGCCGCGGCTGATCGCGGCCATGGCCGAGATCGAGCGGCTGCTCGATCCGGATCGGGAGCGCAGCAAACCAGTGCTGCGTACCCATCGCCCCGGCGACATGGGATGGATCGTCGAGCAGCACGGGCGGCAATATGCCGAGCAGTACGGCTTTGACGCATCGTTCGAGAGCCTTACAGCAGAGATCACCGCGAAGTTTCTCGCCAACTACGATGCTTCGTGCGAGCGCTGCTGGATCGCCGAGGTCGACGGCAAGCCGGCCGGTTCGGTGTTCCTGGTCAAGCACACGCCCGAGATCGCAAAGCTGCGGCTGTTTCTGGTCGATCCGGCCGCGCGCGGGCGCGGCGCCGGCAAGATGCTGGTGAACGAATGCATCGCGTTCGCGCGCGCCAGCGGTTACCTGAAGATCACGCTGTGGACGCAAAGCATCCTCACCGCGGCGCGCGGCATCTACAAGAACGCCGGCTTCGTCCATGTCGGCACCGAGCCGCATCGCAGCTTCGGTCAGGATCTGATCGGCGAGACGTGGGAGCTGGAGCTGTAAGGCTTTGGATGGACTTCATCCTGAGGAGCCCGCGCAAGCGGGCGTCTCGAAGGGCGGGGCGCGCCAGCCTCAGCCGCCGCGCTTTTCCAGGCGGTTGGCGGCCAGGATGTGGCCACTTTGGGTATCCTGCAGCAGCACGGCGCAACCATCCCGGCCGTCTCGCCACAATTCCTGCGGGTCGAGTTCCAGTTCCATCGCCTGGCCATTCCAACTGGCCAGCGTGCGCATGTCGCGAACCACGTTGTGATAGGTGAAGGTCTTGCCGCGATTCTCGCCGCGCTCGATCGCCACCTCACGCCGCGTGTCGTAGCGCACAAGGATGACGGCGACGTCGTGCG
>JBEIPX010000530.1:0-2134 GCA_040376815.1 Bradyrhizobiaceae bacterium | reverse complement strand
CGCGATCTCGTAATCCGGCGGATTGCTTTCCATCGCCAGACGCGCGGTGCGATCCCCGAACGGTACCGCAACCGCAGCCTCGTAACTCATGTAATCGGCTTCGTCGCCACTGGCGAGATAGCGCTGCAGCGCGTGAATGGCGTCCTTCTGGCCCTTCGACCAAAGAGCCTCGCCGGCGACATACGCGCGGACACCCGACAGGAACTCGAGGCTGACGCACGTGATCGCAGCTTGCAGGGCGATAATGGCGACGAAGGGCCAGATCAGCCGGACGAGACGAAACTTGCTGCGCATTCACAGCTCCGTTTGACCAGCACTTCGCGGGCGCCGGCGAATTGGTGGGCCTGCAAACGCCTGCGAGAGAACCGCTCTCGTCGGAGAATCGCACGTCGGTGTGCAACGACAGGTATTGAGCTGATGACCTCAGCAAATCCGCGTTAATGCGGCATAAAGACCGGGCATGCCCCCTTCACAACTTGACGGCTGGTAAACAAAGCGTAAGCGCGGCCCGCTTTACGGGAACCGCGCTCGATTTCGGCTGCATCTTTTTTCAGCGTGCATCGTGAAAGATCACCCCGAGCGTGCTGCGGCGGCCGGACCGGAGCCGGCTGACGCCGTGGCGCATGTTCACCCGGTAGGCGCCGCGCGTTCCCTGCACCGGCCGGTGATGAACCGCAAACACCGCCGCGTCGCCCTGCTGGAGGTTCGTCACCTCGGCGCGCGACTGCATGCGCGGCCGCTGCTCGGTCAGCACCAGCTCGCCGCCGGAGAAATCCTTGCCCGGCTGCGACAGCAGGAACACCACCTGCAACGGGAATACGTGATCGCCATAGAGGTCCTGATGCAGGCAGTTGTAGTCGCCCTCGGCATACTGAAGCAGCAGCGGCGTCGGACGGGTCTGGCCCGCCTTGTGGCAACGCGCGAGAAATTCGGCATGGTCCTGCGGATAGCGCACGGCGATGCCCATGATCTCGTTCCAGCGGTTGGCGATCGGCGCCAGCCGTGCATAGAGCGCGGGCCGCAGCGCCGCGATCAGATCCGGCAGCGGATAGGAAAAATACTTGTACTCGCCACGGCCAAAGCCGTGCCGCGCCATGACCACCTTGCTGCGGAAACGGCTGTCATCCGGATAAAGCTCCGCGAGTTGCACGCATTCCTCCGGCGTGAGCAGCGCGGGAAACCGCGCCCATCCCGCGGCATCGAGATCGGATGCGACGCGATCCCAGTCGATCGCCGCAACCCGCGCGGCGATCATGCTCTCGCCGTTGCCGGTTCGTTTGCGTTGAACGTTCGTGGTCATTGTTCTTTCTCCCGCGCGAGCAGTTCGCGCTTGCGATCGACACCCCAGCGGTAGCCCGAAAGACCTCCGTCATTGCGCACCACGCGATGACAGGGAATCGCGACGGCCAGCGGATTGGCGGCGCAGGCCTGTGCCACCGGCCGCGCCGATCCCGGCGCGCCGATCCGCCGCGCTACGTCCGCATAGCTCATCGTTATCCCGGCCGGGATCGCGCGCAGCGCCTGCCAGACCCGGCGCTGAAACGACGTACCGCGCGGATCGAGCGTGATGTTGATCGGCGTGGCCGGCCTCTCGACGAGTTGCACCACCGCCGCCAGAACATCCGGCATGTCGTCGGACGCGGCCGCGAGCGCCGCATGCGGGAAACGGCTGCGCAAGTCGGCAAGCAGCGCCGCCTCGTCGTCCCCGAACAGGATGGCGCACAGGCCCTTGGCGCTTTCCGCGACAAGCAGAAGGCCGAGCGAGCATTGGCCGACCGCATACTGAATGCGATCGGCGCCGGCTGCCAGCGTGGTATCGGTCGCCGTGCGCGGACTGCCTGACAGGTATTCCCGGATATCGTGAATTTCGGCGCTCATGGCGTCACCTTTCGAAACAAGATTTGCGATCGACGCGTCTTTGCTGGTGCCATCAATGCCGCGCAGCCCTTTCGCGCTCCACCCGTTTTCCGATAACCGCCAGCGTGGTCGCCATTGCCGCATCCGGGCGGTTTCGCCTTGCAATCGCTGACATTCCGGCGAACAATCTGCGCATGATCCTTCGTGCCGTTTTTCTTGCTATCGCATCCGTAACCGCCATGGCTTCATCCGCCAGCGCGCAGGGCATTGCCTCGCT
>JBEIPX010000012.1:0-17859 GCA_040376815.1 Bradyrhizobiaceae bacterium | reverse complement strand
TTGCCGTCGGACGTGTTGATCGGGATACCGTCCTGATAAAGCTGGATGCCGCGCAGATGGAAATTGCGTGACAGGCCCGATCCGCGAATGGAGAGGCGCGAGTCTTCGCCCCATTTCGGCTGCACGAACACGCCGGGCACGTAGTCCAGCACATCCTTGATGGTGTTGGCGGGCGTCGAGTTGCGATAGGTCCCCGCCGGGATCAGCGCGACGCCACCGGGCGTCTGCTGGATGGTGCGCAGCGCCTGTTCTGCTGCGGGCGAAGTGAGCGCGCTGGCCGAGGCCTGCGCGTTGACGACCACCTGGGTTTGCTGCGGCTGAGGTGCCGCGCGGCGCACAGTGCGGGCGGCTCCACGACGCGCGGACGGCGCGGTGACCCGGCGCGGGGCAGGTGCATCAACGGTGACCTGCGGCAGGGGCTGGTTCGCCGTCTGCGCGGCGAGGCCGGACGGAGAAACGATAAGACTGGCGGATGCTAGAAGCAGGGCGCGCGCTGAATAGCAGCGGGCCCGCGACAATGCGGACGACATGGTTGAATTCCACGAACTGAGTGACGACAAGCAGGTGACGGCGCGGGTGCGCCGATACGTCAGCTCAGCTGCGGGGGACCGCGGGCATAGTGGAAGATGATTTGCGCGAGCGCGGCGAACGGCACGTGCTCGGGAAACGACAGCGGACTTGCGACAGCAACGCGCTCGGCCAGCCGGGGTACGGTTGGCAGATCAAGCGCGCCGGTGTGCGGCATGCACATCGGGCAATGAACGGGCGAACCCTTCTGGTCCAGATGGGCCGCTTTGCGCTCGGTGAGATCGGCTGTCTGGTCGATCTGGTCCGCGAAGAGCTTGCCGCTCAGGCAAAGCTCGTAAGATGTCGCGAACTGGTCCGGCGGGATCGCGGCGGCGAGTGCGCTGGTCAGGATGACGTTGAGGATCAGCGCATAGGCCGCCGCCCATGCTCCCGATCGTCCGATCCGCTTTGCACGCGACAGAGCCACCGCCCGTCCTCCAACCGGCCGTCAGCTAACACGGTTTCCTGATAGGCGAAAAGCCATAATTCCGCTCACGTTCTGACGCCTCTGTGACCATCCCCTTGTGTTTTGGCAGGCGATCCGGTTTCACTGCCAACAACCCATATCCCACCGATTCTTTGAGCATCCGCATGCGATTGTCGCGATTCTTTCTGCCCATCCTCAAGGAAACGCCGAAAGAGGCGGAGATCGTCTCGCATCGCTTGATGCTGCGGGCGGGCATGATGCGGCAGGAGGCGGCCGGCATCTATAGCTGGTTGCCGCTCGGCCTGCGTGTCTTGAAGAACATCGAACGGATCGTGCGCGAGGAGCAGAATCGCGCCGGCGCCATCGAGGTCTTGATGCCGACACTCCAGCTCGCCGATCTCTGGCGCGAGAGTGGACGCTATGACGCTTATGGCCCCGAGATGCTGCGCATACAGGATCGCCACAAGCGCGAGCTTCTCTATGGGCCGACCAACGAGGAGATGATCACCGCGATCTTCCGAAGCTACGTGAAGTCTTATCGCAGCCTTCCGCTCAATCTCTATCATATTCAATGGAAGTTCCGCGATGAGCAGCGCCCGCGCTTCGGCGTGATGCGCGGCCGCGAATTCCTGATGAAGGATGCGTACTCGTTCGACGTCGACGAGGCGGCGGCCCGCCGCTCCTATAACCGCATGTTCGTCGCTTACCTGCGCACCTTCGCGCGCATGGGCCTCAAGGCGATCCCGATGCGTGCCGAGACGGGCCCGATCGGCGGCGATCTCAGCCACGAGTTCATCGTGCTCGCTGAAACCGGCGAGTCCGGGGTCTATTGCAGCAGTGACGTGCTCGATCTGCCGATCCCGGATGAGAGCGTCGACTACGAGGGCGACCTCACACCGATCGTGAAGCAGTGGACGCAACCCTATGCAGCTACTGAAGATGTTCACGATGCCGCGCGCTTCGAGAGCGAGGTGTCTGCCGACAAGCGCATCCATACGCGTGGCATCGAGGTCGGCCAGATCTTCTACTTTGGCACCAAATACTCGGATGCGATGAAGGCGATGGTTGCGGGGCCTGACGGAGCGGAGAAGCCTGTTCACGGCGGATCGTATGGCGTCGGCGTCTCGCGCCTTGTCGGTGCGATCATCGAGGCCTGTCACGACGAGAACGGCATCAAGTGGCCGGAGGCGATCGCGCCATTTCGAGTTGCGATCCTCAACCTGAAGCAGGACTCGGCGGAAACCGGCGCGGCTTGTGAGGACCTGTACCGCAAGCTCAGCGCGGCTGGCATTGATGCGCTCTACGACGACACCGACCAGCGGCCCGGCGGCAAGTTCGCCACCGCCGACCTGATCGGCATTCCGTGGCAAATTCTGGTAGGTCCGAAAGGCCTCGCGGAAGGTAAGGTGGAGCTGAAGCGACGAGCCGACGGTTCGCGCGAGATGCTGACCCCTGCCGAAGCGTTGGCCAGGTTCGCTGCATGAGACCGCTTGCCGCAGCACCCGGCGCGAATAAGGCGGCTCGAATTAGCCCGAATCGTATGGATGGTCGTTAATGGACAATGCCATGAACGAAACGCTCCGTACCTCCCCCTTCAGCCCCTTCGAATGGATGCTGTCGTCGCGCTATCTGCGCGCCCGCCGCAAGGAAGGGTTTATTTCCGTCATCGCCGGCTTCTCGTTCCTCGGCATCATGCTCGGCGTCGCCACGCTGATCATCGTGATGGCGGTGATGAACGGCTTCCGCAAGGAGCTGCTCGACAAGATTCTCGGCCTTAACGGCCATCTGCTTGTCCAGCCGCTGGAAAGCCCGCTCACCGACTGGAAGGAAGTGGCCGAACGCATCAATACGGTGACTGGCATCCGGCTTGCCGCGCCGATCGTCGAGGGACAAGCGCTGGCCTCGTCGCCGTTCAATGCCGCGGGCGTTCTGGTGCGCGGCATCCGTTCGAAAGACCTCAACAACATCACCTCGATCGCCAAGAATATCAAACAGGGCACGCTCGACGGCTTCGACGAGGGGCAGGGCGTTGCGATCGGCCGCAGATTGGCCGATCAGCTCTCGATCCGCGCCGGCGACAGCGTCACGCTGGTGGCGCCGAAGGGCGCGGTGACGCCGATGGGTACGACGCCCCGCATCAAGCCCTACAAGGTGGCGGCGGTGTTCGAGATCGGCATGTCGGAGTATGACGCGGCGTTCGTATTCATGCCGATGACCGAGGCGCAGGCCTACTTCAACCGCGCCGGCGACGTGACCGCGATCGAGGTCTACACCATCAATCCCGACCGCATCGACGAATTCCGCAAGACCGTGACCGAAGCGGCGGGCCGGCCTGTCTTTCTGGTCGACTGGCGGCAGCGTAATTCCACCTTCTTCAACGCGCTTCAGGTCGAGCGCAACGTCATGTTCCTGATCCTGACGCTGATCGTGCTCGTGGCGGCCCTCAACATCGTGTCCGGCCTGATCATGCTGGTGAAGGACAAGGGCAGCGACATCGCGATCCTGCGCACCATGGGCGCATCGCAGGGATCGATCATGCGCATTTTCCTGATCACGGGCGCATCGATCGGAGTGGTCGGCACGATCTTCGGTTTTCTCGTCGGCCTTCTGGTCTGCTTCAACATCGAGTCGATCCGGCAGTTCATCTCGTGGATGACCAGTACCGAACTGTTCTCGCCCGAGCTCTACTTCCTCTCGAAGTTGCCCGCCGATGTCGACGCCGGAGAAACCACCGCGGTTGTGATCATGGCGCTGACGCTGTCGTTCCTGGCGACGCTCTATCCGTCGTGGCGCGCCGCGCGCCTCGATCCCGTCGAAGCCCTCCGGTACGAGTGAGGACGTGATGGGTCAGACCGGCGACGAAACACCGGCCGTCTATTTGCACGATATCAAGCGGCAGTACCGGCAGGGTGACGCGATCCTGACCATTCTGGACGGCGCGAAGCTCGCGCTGTGGGCCGGGCAATCGGTGGCGCTGGTTGCGCCGTCGGGATCGGGCAAGTCCACGCTGCTGCACATTGCGGGGCTGCTCGAAAGTCCGGATTCAGGCGAGGTCTATGTCGGTGGCACTGCGACGTCGGGCTTGTCGGACATCGAACGCACACACATCCGGCGCACTGACATTGGTTTTGTTTATCAGTCGCACCGGCTGCTGCCGGAGTTCTCCGCGCTTGAGAACGTGATGATGCCGCAGATGATCCGCGGCCTGAAGCGTGCGGAAGCCGCCAAGCGCGCGAAGGAAATTCTCGCTTATCTCGGCCTGGCCGAGCGGATCGTGCACCGGCCGTCGGAAATGTCCGGTGGCGAGCAGCAGCGGGTCGCGATCGCGCGCGCGGTTGCCAATGCGCCGCGGGTGCTGCTCGCGGACGAGCCGACCGGCAACCTCGATCCGCATACCGCGGACCATGTGTTTCAGGCGTTGATGCAGCTCGTGCGCGCGACGCGCGTAGCGATGCTGATCGCCACCCACAACATGGAGCTGGCGTCGCGGATGGATCGCCGGGTGTCCCTCGAAGAGGGACAGGTGGTGGAGCTCGACTGAGCGCGCTTAGCGAATGGTGCGAAATTTCGTTGCGGGGTTCGCAGTTCCACGGGCGCGCAGCTAAATCATTCGTTAAGCATTGACGCCAGACGGCCCGCGGATCGGAAATCAGTGCCCTTGACTCCCGAGAACAAAAATAGAACAGTTCGCGATATGTTCTCATCCAGAGTCGGGAGGCCGAAATGCTCAGAACGTTCGTTGAAGAAGCCGCTGCACTGACGTCGATTGTCCTGTTTGTCGGAACGGTTGCGGTCTGGGCGCAGCTGATCCCCCAGCTCTGACATCAGGTCATGCGTCCAAGTCTTGCGGTCATGTCTGGGGACAAGGCGGAGAAGTCCGTCTTGAGACGGGAGGTGCGTGGACTTCGGTCGGAGGGTGGGGTCACCATCGCTCTCTAACACCCTGAGTCGTTCTGCGCGCTGCGCCGGAGCGGTTGCTTGCCGAAAGTTCCGTGCCCGCCATGCCCAATGCAGGTTTCGTACATCTTCACGTCCACTCGGCCTATTCGCTGCTCCAAGGCTCGGTGACGATAGGCAAGCTCGCCGAGCTAGCGAAGGCCGACAAGCAGCCGGCGCTAGCGCTGACCGACACCGACAACATGTTCGGCGCGCTCGAATTCTCCGACAAGCTGGCGTCTGCTGGCATCCAGCCGATTGTGGGCTGCTCGCTGGCGGTCGATTTCGGCGATCAGGAGCCGAACCCTCGGAACATGCTCGCGACGCCGTCGCGGATCGTTCTGCTGGCGGCGCGCGAGGAGGGCTACCGCAACCTGATGCGGCTCAATTCGCGCGCGTTCCTTGAAACGCCGATACATCAGACGCCGCATGTGAAGCTCGACTGGCTGCTTGAGGAGGCCGGTGGCCTCATCGCCTTGACCGGCGGACCGGATGGGCCGATTTCAACCGCGTTCGCGGCGGATCAGGCGGCGCTTGCCATCGCGCGTTGCGAGCGGCTGGCGTCGCTATTCGGCGACCGGCTTTATGTCGAATTGCAGCGGCACGGCCTCGAACGCGAGGCGATCGCGGAGGGCGGGCTGATCGACCTGGCCTATGCAAAAGGCTGGCCGCTGGTTGCGACCAACGAGCCTTTTTTCGCGACCGCCGACGACTATGAAGCGCACGACGCGCTGTTATGCATCGCCGGCGGCCGCGTCATTGCCGATACCGACCGCGCGCAGCTGACGCCCGAGCATCGCTTCAAGAGCCGCAAGGAAATGGCCGCGCTGTTCGCCGATCTGCCCGAAGCGTTGGCGTCGACGGTCGAAATCGCCGAGCGCTGTGCGTTCCGTCCGAAGACGCGAAAGCCGATCCTGCCGCGTTTCACCGTCGGCGCGTCGGCGGACGCTGCCAGCGAAGAAGCGGCCGAGCTGCGCCGCCAGGCAGAAGAGGGGCTTGCCGCACGCATCGCGGCGCACGGTCTGGCGCAAGGCCAGTCGGACGAGGATTACCGCGCGCGGCTCGACTTCGAGATCGGCGTCATCTCGCGCATGAACTATGCGGGCTACTTCCTCATCGTTGCCGACTTCATCAAATGGGCGAAGTCGCACGGCATTCCGGTTGGGCCGGGCCGCGGTTCAGGCGCGGGCTCGCTCGTCGCCTACGCGCTGACCATCACCGACCTCGATCCGATCCGCTTCGGACTGCTGTTCGAGCGCTTCCTCAATCCGGATCGTGTGTCGATGCCGGACTTCGACATCGACTTCTGCCAGGATCGCCGCGACGAGGTGATCCGCTATGTGCAGGATCGCTACGGCCGCGATCAGGTAGCGCAGATCATCACCTTCGGTACGCTGCAGGCGCGGGGCGTTTTGCGCGACGTCGGCCGTGTTCTGCAGATGCCATACGGACAGGTGGACAAGCTGACGAAGCTTGTGCCGCAGAATCCGGCGGCTCCCGTGACACTGTCCGCGGCCATCGCGGGTGAACCGAAGTTGCAGGCGATGCGCGACACCGAACCGGTGGTCGCGCGTGCCTTCGATATCGCGATGCGTCTCGAAGGCCTGACGCGTCATGCCTCGACGCACGCAGCCGGTATCGTCATCGCCGATCGGCCGCTGAGCGAGCTCGTGCCGCTCTACCGCGATCCGAAGTCGGATATGCCGGTGACCCAGTTCAACATGAAGTGGGTCGAGCCCGCAGGCCTCGTGAAATTCGATTTCCTCGGCCTCAAGACGCTGACAGTGCTGGACGTGGCATCGAAGCTTGTGCGGCGTCACAAGAACAAGGATTTCAATCTCGACTCGCTGCCGCTCGACGATACGCCGAGCTACGCGATGCTCTCGCGCGGTGAAGTGGTCGGGGTGTTCCAGGTGGAAAGTCAGGGCATGCGGCGCGCGCTCGTCGACATGCGTCCCGACCGCTTCGAGGACATCATCGCGCTGGTCGCGCTCTATCGCCCGGGTCCGATGGCGAACATTCCGACCTATTGCGCGCGCAAGCATGGCGACGAGGAGCCGGAATATCCGCATCCGATGCTCGAGCCGATCCTGAAGGAGACCTTCGGCGTCATCATCTATCAGGAACAGGTGATGCAGATCGCGCAGGTGATGGCCGGCTATTCGCTCGGCGAAGCCGACCTGCTGCGTCGCGCGATGGGCAAGAAGATCCGCAAGGAGATGGACGCCCAGCAGGAGCGTTTCGTGTCCGGTTCGGTCTCGAACGGCATTCCCAAGGGGCAGGCGGAATCGATCTTCGAGCTGTTGGCGAAGTTCGCCGACTACGGCTTCAACAAGAGCCACGCGGCGGCGTATGCGCTCGTGTCGTATCAGACAGCCTATATGAAAGCGCACTACCCGGTGGAATTCATTGCGGCGTCGATGACGCTCGACATGAACAATACCGATAAGCTGTCGGAATTCCGTGCCGAAGCGCAGAAGCTCGGCATCAAGGTCGAACCGCCGTCGATCAACAAGTCAGGCGCTACTTTCGAGGTCGCCGAGAACACGATTTTCTACGCACTCGCCGGCCTGAAGGGCGTCGGTGCGCAAGCGGTGGAGCTGATTGTCGAGGCACGCAAGAACGGTCCGTTCAATTCGCTTGCCGACTTCGCTGCGCGCGTCAACCCGCGCGCCATCAACAAACGGGTGCTGGAAAGCCTCGCGGCCGCCGGCGCATTCGACGCGCTTGAACCCAACCGCGCGCGGGTCTTCGCCAGCGCCGATGCCGTCCTTGCCGCGTGCCAGCGCGGGCATGAGGCGTCGACTTTGGGCCAGAACGACATGTTCGGCGGGATGGCGGACGCGCCGGTGATCACGCTGCCCCAGATCGAACCGTGGCTGCCGGCGGACCGGCTGCGCCGCGAGTACGACGCCATCGGCTTTTTCCTGTCCGGCCATCCGCTCGACGACTACGCGACCGTGCTCAAGCGGCTGCGGGTGCAGTCATGGGCCGAGTTCTCCCGTGCCGTGCGGACCGGTGCGACCGCTGGACGGGTTGCGGCCACGGTGGTGTCGCGGATGGAGCGGCGCACCAAGACCGGCAACAAGATGGGCATCCTCGGCCTCTCGGACCCGACCGGCCATTTCGAGGCGGTGCTGTTCTCTGAGGGGCTCGCCCAGTTCCGCGACGTGCTGGAGCCGGGCGCTGCGGTGCTGCTGCAACTCGGCGCCGAACTCCAGGGCGAGGATGTGCGTGCGCGCATCCTCAATGCCGAACCGCTCGATGCCGCCGCCGTGAAGGCGCAGAAGGGCCTGCGCATCTTCCTGCGAGACGAGAAGCCGATCGAGTCGATCGCCCGCCGGCTCGACATGCCGGAACCGAACGGCGTCGGTACAGGCAAGGCCGGGCAGTTCACGGCGCCCGCGAGCGGCGAGGGCGAGGTGACGCTGGTGATGATGCTGGACCTCGAAACCGAGGTTGAAATGAAGCTTCCTGGCCGATTCCGTGTCTCGCCCCAGATCGCCGGTGCGATCAAGGCGGTCCCGGGGTCGTGGACGTCCAGACCCTCTAAAGGCCGGAAATCAGCGCCATTTGGCGGGTTTGGCGCGCCCAAGGAGGCTGAATCCGCCGGGTTTTCCTTGCCTTGGGCCGGTTGCGTGTTATAAGCCGCGCCATCTCACACGGAAGCATGGCTCAAAAGGCCGTCCGGTGGCATCCGGGCCGCAAGGCTCCGCGCATGCTCACACGCTTCCGGAGGAACCAACCGGAGAACTTGAACTATGGCTGTCCCTGAATTTTCTATGCGTCAGTTGCTTGAGGCTGGCGTTCACTTTGGTCACCAGTCGCACCGATGGAATCCGAAAATGGCGGATTACATCTTCGGTGCCCGCAACAACATTCACATCATCGATCTCGCGCAGACCGTGCCGATGCTCCATCGCGCACTGCAGGCAGTGAGCGACACTGGCGCCAAGGGCGGCCGTATCCTGTTCGTCGGCACCAAGCGTTCGGCACAGGACGGCGTTGCCGAGGCCGCGAAGCGCTCGGCTCAGTACTTCGTCAACTCGCGCTGGCTCGGCGGCACGCTGACCAACTGGAAGACGATCTCGGGCTCGATCAAGCGCCTGCGTCATCTCGAAGAGATTCTGAATTCGCCGGAAGCCGGGCAGTATACCAAGAAGGAGCGCCTGACGCTTCAGCGCGAGCGCGACAAGCTCGATCGCTCGCTCGGCGGCATCAAGGACATGGGCGGTCTGCCCGACCTGATCTTCGTGATCGACACCAACAAGGAAGACATCGCGATCCAGGAAGCGCAGCGCCTGAACATTCCGGTCGCGGCGATCGTCGATACCAACTGCGATCCGAAGGGCATCACCTACATGGTGCCGGGCAATGACGACGCCGGCCGCGCCATCAGCCTATACTGCGATCTCATCGCTCGCGCCGCGATCGACGGCATTTCGCGGGCGCAGGGCGATTCTGGCATCGACATCGGCGCATCCGCCGCTCCGCCGCGCGAAGTGCTCGCACCGGCGCCAGTGAAGTCCGGCTTCGAAGGTCTTGCAGGTCCGCGCGGCGTTGCCGACGACCTCAAGAAGCTGACCGGCGTCTCGGGCGCGATCGAGAAGAAGCTGAACGACCTCGGCGTCTTCCACTTCTGGCAGCTCGCCGAACTCGATCACGACACCGCGCATTCGATCGGCGAACAAGTCGGTCTTCCGGCGCGCGCCGATGCCTGGGTTGCCCAGGCGAAGTCGCTGACGGCGGAAGCCGAATAACGCAGACGGCGTGCGGCCGGAACAATCCGGCCGCAGACATCTTTCTGAAATCAAATACCTGGATATGGACCGGCGAAGCGCCTCTCGCGCTTCGCATCGGTGACCGGCAGGCAAAGGACTGGAACAATGACGACGATTACCGCAGCGATGGTCAAGGATCTGCGCGAAAAGACCGGCGCAGGTATGATGGACTGCAAGCAGGCGCTCAACGAAACCGCGGGAGATATGGAAGCCGCGATCGATTGGCTGCGCAAGAAAGGCTTGTCGAAGGCCGCCAAGAAGGCTGGCCGCGTCGCAGCAGAAGGCCTCATCGGCGCCATCACGTCGAACGGCAAGGGTGCGCTCGTCGAGGTGAACTCAGAGACGGATTTCGTTGCACGCAACGAACAGTTCCAGGGCCTCGTCAAGATGGTGGCGCAGGTCGCGCTTGAAGCAGGTAACCTGGATGCGGTGAAAGCCGCGAAAGTCGGCTCCATCACCGTCGAGCAGGCGATTTCGGATGCCATCGCGACCATCGGCGAGAACATGACTTTGCGCCGCGTTGCCCACCTCTCGGTCGGTAAGGGTATCGTCGCGAGCTATATCCATAACGCCGTAATCGACGGTCTCGGCAAGATGGGCGTGCTGGTTGCACTCGAATCTGGCGGCAAGGCCGACGAACTGGCGGCGCTCGGCCGGCAGATCGCCATGCACATCGCTGCCTCCAATCCGCTCGCGCTCGACGCCTCCGGCCTCGATCCGGAGGTGGTGCGCCGCGAAAAGGACGTGCTTGCCGACAAGTATCGTCAGCAGGGCAAGCCGGACAACGTGATCGAGAAGATCGTCGAGTCGGGTCTGAAGACCTACTACAAGGAGGTTTGCCTCCTCGAACAGGCCTTCATCCACGACAGCGGCAAGTCGGTCGCACAGGCGGTGAAGGAAGCTGAGGGCAAGGTCGGCAGCCCGGTGAAGATCACCGGCTTTGTGCGCTATGCTCTCGGCGAGGGAATCGAGAAGCAGGAAACCGATTTCGCCGCCGAAGTCGCCGCCGCCGCCGGACAGGCATAAGCGGAGACGTACGCGGGCAGCGTTGGAGCGACCGCATTATGGGTGAACCGGCTTATCGTCGCGTTGTGGTCAAGGTCTCCGGCGAAGCCCTGAGCGGCGAGTATGGTTTTGGCATCGATCAGCCGACGATGGATCGCATCGCGGCCGATCTGATCGCAGCAAAAAATCTCGGATGCGAAGTTGCCGTCGTCATCGGCGGCGGCAACATCTTCCGCGGCGTCGAAGTGTCGTCACGCGGTGTGTCGCGGCCGACCGGCGATACCATGGGTATGCTCGCCACGGTAATGAACTGTTTGGCGATGCAGGCAGCGCTCGAGCGGCGTGGTCAGCCTGCGTTGACGCTCTCTGCGTTCGTGATGCCGGAAATTTGCGAACTGTTCACACGCCGCGCCGCACATACGGCGCTTGCTGCCGGCCGGATCATCCTGCTCGCGGGCGGCACGGGCAATCCGTTCTTCACGACCGACACGACGGCGGTTCTGCGTGCGGCCGAGATCGGTGCGCATGCAGTTTTGAAGGCGACCAATGTCGATGGCGTCTACAGCGCCGACCCGAAAAAAGACAAGTCCGCCAAGCGGTTCGACCGTCTGACCCACTCCCAGGCGCTGGAGGGGGGCTACAAGGTGATGGACGCGACTGCGTTCGCGCTTGCCCGCGAAACCTCGCTGCCTATCATTGTATTTTCGATCGCCGAGCCGGGCGCGATAGCCGGGGTTCTCGGCGGCTCCGGCCACGGTACGGTGGTCGCTGGGTAGAGCAAACTGGTCCGGTGAATTGGCCTGATTTGCCGGATATACGTCAGGGAGAAACAAGGTCATGACGTCCGAAAAATTTGACCTCGGCGACCTCAAACGCCGCATGCAGGGCGCAGTCGGCGCGCTCAAGCACGAACTCGGCGGGCTTCGCACCGGGCGCGCGTCTGCGTCGATGCTGGAACCGGTGCAGGTCGATGCCTATGGCACACATATGCCGCTGAACCAGCTTGCGACGGTCAGTGTGCCGGAGCCCCGGATGATCTCGGTGCAGGTCTGGGACAAGTCGATGGTGAAGGCGGTTGAAAAAGCGATCGTCGATTCCAACCTCGGGCTGAGCCCGGCGACGGAAGGTCAGGTGCTGCGGCTGCGCATTCCAGAACTGAACGAGGAACGCCGCAAGGAACTCGTCAAGGTCGCGCACAAGTATGCCGAGGCAGCCAAGGTCGCGGTGCGTCACGTCCGCCGCGATGGCCTCGATGTGTTGAAAAAACTCGAGAAGGGTCACGAGATCTCCGAGGATGAGCAGGAGCGGCTTGCTGGCGACGTGCAAAAAGCCACGGACGGAACGGTGTCTGAAATCGATCAGCTCCTAGCGTCCAAGGAAAAGGAAATCCTAACGGTGTGACGGGCCGCCCGCACATGCGGGCGGATAGGAAGAGCGGCATCGCGGGGCGGGGCTTTGCGTATGCCAGAGGATTGGATGATGTCGAACGTTGCGCTGCCAACGCCTAAACGGTCGGATCGTCCCGATCCGCCAGCGCATGTCGCGATCATCATGGACGGCAATGGCCGCTGGGCAGCGGCGCGCGGTCTGCCACGGGTCGAGGGGCATCGCCGTGGCGTCGAAGCCCTGCGCCGGGTCGTGCGCGCCGCCGGCGAGCTTGGCATTCGCTATCTGACGATCTTTTCCTTCTCTTCCGAAAACTGGTCACGTCCGGCGAGCGAAATCGGCGATCTGTTCGGGCTTCTGCGGCGCTTCATCCGCAACGATCTCGCGCAGCTTCACGCCGAGGGCGTTCGTGTGCGGGTGATCGGCGAGCGCATCGGACTCGAGCCGGACATCATCGCGCTGCTTACGGAAGCGGAAGAGCTGACGCGCGCGAATACCAACATGAATCTTATTGTCGCGTTCAATTACGGATCGCGGCAGGAGATCGCCAACGCGGCGCAAAAGCTTGCGCGCGAGGTTGCCGAGGGCAAACGCGATCCGGCGTCGATCACGCCTGAGGCGCTTGGCCATACCCTCGATACGGACGGCATTCCCGATCCGGACCTGATCATCCGCACCAGCGGCGAGCAGCGGCTCTCGAATTTCCTGATGTGGCAGGCCGCCTATAGCGAACTGGTGTTCGTACCGGTGCATTGGCCCGACTTCGACGGCGTGGCGCTGCGCAACGCGGTCGAGGAATACGGCCGCCGCGAACGCCGCTTCGGCGGGCTCGCCGCAAAAGCCGGGTCGTAAGTCTCGTGGCTGGGGACAGTAACGCACCGCAAGCCACCGAGCCGGGATCGCGCAATCTGTTGATGCGGGTGCTCGCAGCGCTGGTGCTCGCGCCCATCACCATCGCCATCGCATGGTTCGGCAGCTGGCCATGGCTGTGGCTCGTGACAATCGCGGCCGTCATTCTCTATTACGAATGGCAAATGATCGTCGGCGCCTGGCGCAACCGCTTTATTATGGCCACCGGCATGGCGGCGCTCGGTGCTGCCGGGCCGTTTCTGATGACCGGTGAAGTGAGGGTCGCCGGCGCGTTGATCGCGGCCGCTTGCGCAATTCTTTTCCTGCTTGCGCGTGCGCAATCCGGTTGGGTCGTGGGCGGCTTTCTCTACGCGACTGCGGCATTTCTTGGGGCGATCATCATGCGCGCCGACGCCGCCTACGGCTTTATCGCGCTGACGTTTGTCCTGTTGGTGGTGTGGGCGGCCGATATCGGCGGCTATTTCGCGGGACGCGGTATCGGAGGTCCCAGGCTGTGGCCGCGGGTCAGTCCGAAGAAGACCTGGTCGGGCGCTATCGGCGGTCTGCTGGCAAGTCTTGCAGTTGCGGCCGGGTTCGCCGCGGCCGGGCAGGGCAAGCTGATGACGCTGCTCGTGCTTGGAGCGGTGCTGTCGGTTGTTTCTCAGCTTGGCGATCTGTTTGAATCCGCTATCAAGCGGCGGTTCGGCGTCAAGGATTCGAGCCAGATCATTCCCGGCCATGGCGGCTTGATGGATAGGCTGGATGGTTTCATCGCTGCAATTGCTTTTGCTGCGCTGATCGGCGCATTGCGCGGCGGCGTCGATGGTGCCGGGCGCGGTCTTATGGTTTGGTGATACGATGAGTGCAGTTCCATTGCGGACGAATGGTGCCGCCGCCGCGGCCGGCGAGCGCGTCGTATCGGTGCTTGGCGCGACCGGGTCGATCGGCGACAGCACGATGGATCTCATCCGGCTGGGGAAGGATCGCTATCGCGTCGAAGCGATCACCGCGCATCAGAATGTCGAAGGACTTGCGAAACTCGCGCGCGAGTTCAACGTGCGTTTCGCCGCGCTCGCCGATGCATCGAAGCTTGGCGCGCTGCGTGAGGCACTCGCCGGCACCGGCATCGAATGCGGCGCGGGCGAGAACGCGATCATCGAAGCGGCGGCGCGGCCTGCCGACTGGATCATGGCCGCGGTGAGCGGTGCGGCCGGATTGAAGCCGGCACTTGCGGCCGTCGATCGTGGCACGACGATTGCGCTCGCCAACAAGGAGTGCCTCGTCTGCGCCGGCGACATCTTCATGCAGCGTGCGGCGAAAGCTGGTGCGCTGGTGCTGCCCGCGGATTCCGAGCACAATGCGCTATTTCAGGCGCTTGGCTCCGGCAACCGGGAAGAGCTGACGCGCGTCATCATCACGGCCTCCGGCGGCCCGTTCCGCACCTGGGCGGTTGCCGATATCGAAAACGCGACGCTCGAGCAGGCGCTGAAGCATCCGAACTGGAGCATGGGGCAGAAGATCACCATCGATTCCGCGTCGATGATGAACAAGGGCCTCGAAGTCATCGAAGCCTCGTACCTGTTCGCACTCACACCGGATGAGATCGACGTGCTGGTGCATCCGCAGTCGATCATTCACGGCATGGTGGAGTTCACCGATCGCTCCGTGGTGGCGCAGCTTGGCGCGCCGGACATGCGGATTCCGATCGCGCATTGTCTTGGCTGGCCCGAGCGGATCAGTGGCCCGTCGCAGCGGCTCGATCTCGCGAAGATCGGTCAACTCACGTTCGAAGCGCCCGACTTCGCGCAGTTCCCGGGATTGCGGTTGGCATACGAAGCGCTGCGGGCAGGGAACGGCGCGACAACCGTGTACAACGCCGCGAACGAGGTGGCGGTCGCCGCCTTCATCGGCCAGAAGATCCGCTTCGGGGCGATTGCGCGTCTCGTCGAGGCAACAATGAACGCAATGGTGCGGAACGGTTCCGCAAGCACCCCGGCCAGCGCCGACGAAGCACTCGCCGTTGACCATAATGCGCGAAAAACTGCCGAAGCCCTCTTGCCTCAAATTGCCTTAAAGGCATCCTAACCAGTTGGGGACAGGGCCTCCGGCTCGAGTTGAGAGGAACGGGATGGCCGACATTTTCATGAGCAGCTTCAGCACGTTGACCGGCGGGATCGTCGGTTACGTGATCCCGTTCCTGTTCGTGCTGACGGTCGTCGTTTTCTTCCATGAACTTGGCCATTTTCTTGTCGCCCGCTGGGCAGGCGTGAAGGTCCTCACGTTCTCGCTCGGCTTCGGCCCGGAGATTGCGGGCTTCAACGACAAACACGGAACCCGCTGGAAGATTTCCGCGATCCCGCTTGGCGGCTACGTCAAATTCTTCGGCGACGAGAGCGAGGCATCCACGCCGTCGACTGAGACGCTCTCGCGTATGAGCGTGGACGAGCGTTCCTATAGCTTCCATCACAAAAAGGTCGGCCCGCGCGCTGCGATCGTTGCCGCCGGTCCGATTGCGAATTTTCTGTTGGCGATCGTGATCTTCAGCGTCATGTTCATGATCCTCGGCAAGCCGAGTACGTCGGCACGCGTCGACAGCGTGCAGGCTGGAAGTGCCGCTGCCACAGCCGGTTTTCAATCCGGCGACCTGATCACGGCGATCGACGGTCAAACGATCGACAGCTTCTCTGACATGCAGCGCATCGTCAGCACGAAGGCCGGACAGAAGCTGACCTTCGAGGTGAATCGCGATTCCAAGGCGTTGACCCTGACCGCTACGCCGGAGCAGCGCGAGGTCAAGGACTCGTTCGGCAACGTGCACCGATTGGGCGTGCTCGGCATCAGTCGGTCACCCTCCGCCGGCGATACCGTCACCCAGCCGGTCAGCCCGCCGGCCGCGGTCTGGCTGGGGGTCAAGGAGACCTGGTTCGTCATCGACCGCACGTTCTCGTATATCTCCGGCGTCTTTACCGGCCGCGAGGCGGCCGATCAGGTTGGCGGGCCGATCCGGATTGCCCAGATTTCCGGACAGGTGGCGACCATCGGCCTGTCGGCCCTGATTCACCTGACTGCAGTGCTGTCGATTTCGATCGGTTTGCTGAACCTGTTTCCAGTTCCGTTGCTCGATGGTGGTCACCTTTTGTTCTATGCGGTCGAAGCCGTTCGTGGAAAGCCCCTGTCCGAACGGGCCCAGGAGTTGGGATTTCGGATCGGCTTGGCGCTGGTTCTGATGCTGATGGTGTTCGCGACCTACAACGACTTCAAGCACCTTGCTGCATCGTAGGGTTGTGAGGGGTATTTTGCATGCGTGGCCGATGGGCAACGTCTTGGAAAGAAACTTGAATTGCGCGGCCAATGCCGGTTTGCCCACGGGGTGAAATTGGCTACAAGCAGTGCAACAATCGAGAATCTGTCGGCGCCTGTGGGGGCTGGTCGGCGGGACAGGGAATTTCAGGGCGCCTTGGCGTCCTCCGGAATGATAAGGGCGCGTTGCGCATGATGGTGGGAATGCGAGTGCTACGGGGCGGCTTAGTTGCTGCCCTTCTGGTGGTTGGTTTGTCTGTTGCCACCGTGGCGACGGGGATTGCCGTGTCAGGCGTTGCGGTGGCGCAGACTGCCGCCTCTGTCGTTGTGGAAGGCAATCGCCGGGTCGATTCCGACACCATCCGTTCCTATTTCAAGCCCGGCCCGAGCGGCCGCCTCGACGTCGCCAGCGTCGACGATGCCCTGAAGGCCCTGATCGCAACCGGCCTGTTCGCGGACGTGAAGATCAACAACGTGGGCGGCCGCATCGTCGTCACCGTCATCGAGAATCAGGTCATCAATCGCGTTGCCTTCGAAGGCAACAAGAAGGTCAAGGATGACCAGCTCAGTCTCGAAGTGCAGTCGAAACCGCGCGGCACGTTCTCGCGCGCGACGGTTCAAGCCGACACGCTGCGCATCGCTGAAATCTATCGCCGATCGGGCCGCTTCGACGTGCGCGTCGAACCGAAAATCGTCGAGCAGCCGAACAACCGCGTCGACCTGATCTTCGAGGTGACCGAAGGTGCCAAGACCGGCGTCAAGTCGATCGAATTCATCGGCAACAAAGCGTTCTCGTCCTATCGCCTGAAGGACATCATCAAGACGCGCGAATCCAACATTCTCAGCTTCCTCGCGTCCGGCGATCTCTACGATCCGGACCGGGTCGAAGCCGATCGCGATCTGATTCGCCGCTACTATCTCAAAAACGGCTATGCCGACGTGCAGGTCGTTGCAGCGCTCACCGAATACGATCCCGAGAAGAAGGGCTTCCTCGTTACCTTCACCATCGAGGAAGGCGAGCAGTATCGCGTCGGGTCCGTCGACTACCAGACCAGCATCGCTGGTCTCGATGCTAACTACTTCCGCGCGTACTCCCGCGTCGGTGCGGGTTCGGTCTACAACGCCGAGGCGGTCGAGAAGTCGGTCGAGGAAATGACCATCGAGGCTTCGCGCCGCGGTTACGCTTTCGCGCAGGTACGGCCGCGCGGCGAGCGCAACACCTCGGCGCGCACCGTATCGATCGTGTTCGTCGTCGAAGAGGGCGCTCGCGTCTACATCGAGCGGATCAACGTTCGCGGCAACACCCGCACCCGCGACTATGTCATTCGCCGCGAGTTCGACGTTGCCGAAGGCGACGCCTACAACCGCGCGCTGGTGGATCGCGCCGAGCGGCGCCTGAAGAACCTCGACTTCTTCAAGTCGGTGAAGATCGGGACCGAGCCGGGCTCGTCGACCGATCGTGTCGTTCTCAACGTCGATCTCGAGGAAAAATCCACGGGCGACTTCTCCGTGTCGGGCGGCTATTCGAGCGCCGACGGTCTTCTCGGCGAAGTCAGCATCTCGGAAAAGAACCTGCTCGGACGCGGCCTGTTCGCGAGGGCTGCGCTC
>JBEIPX010000406.1:0-3305 GCA_040376815.1 Bradyrhizobiaceae bacterium | reverse complement strand
CCGCGCGCGGCGGCAGACCGGCGAGCTTGCGCAGCACCGGCGCGACGATGTCGTGGAACGTGAACATCGCCGAGGTCGGAAAGCCCGGCAGGATGACCACCGGCTTGCCGTCGCACACCGCAAGGCACAGCGGTTTTCCCGGCTTCAACGCGACGCCGTGTGCGATGATGCCGGGCTGGCCGAGTTTCGAGACGATGCGATGCGACACATCGCCCGCGCCTTTCGATGTGCCGCCCGACAGAATGAGCATGTCGAAGCTGCGCAGCGCATCGCGCATTGCGGTTTCGAGCGTTGCCTCGTCGTCGGGAAACGCGCCAAGGAATTTTGCCTCGCCGCCGTTTTCGGTGACGGCGGCGGCGACGATGGCGCCGTTGGTGTCGTAGATCGCGGCTGGCCGCAGCGTTTCGCCCGGCTGCACCAGCTCGTCACCAGTCGATAACACCGCGACACGTGGCTTGCGGACAACAGAGACCGATGCAAGCCCGCACGCGGCGAGCATGCCGATCTCGCGTGCACCGATCAGCGTACCCGCGCGCAGCACCGCTTCGCCGCGGGCAATATCCGAACCGGCGAACGAGACGAACTGTCCGGGCGTTGCGGAGCGCCGCACCTCGATCGCGTCATTGCCCAATGGCTGCGTGTGCTCGACCATCACCACCGCGTCCGCGCCGCGCGGCAACGGACCGCCCGTCGCGATCGGCGTCGCGGTGCCGGCTTTCACCGCGAGCTTCGGCGCAGTCCCGCAGGCGATCACTTCATCATTTAATGCCAGCCTGACCGCTTGGGCGTCGCCTGCGGCCGCGTTATGGGAAGAACGCCGGGCTAAGCAATCGACGTTCGAGCGGTCGAACGGCGGCACATCGACAGGCGTAAACACGTCGTCCGCGAGCGCAAGCCCGAGCGCATCCGCCAGCGCGCAGGCGGTGCGGGGAAGCGCGCGCGGAAACAGCGCCGCTTCAAAGCGCGCGATCGCCTCGTCGCGTGACAGGATTTTGAGGAACTGATCCTGCTCGATGCTGTCGCGGCGAAGATTCGAAGGCGGCGGCGAATTGTTCATGCGTCCTCACGCAGCCGATACGCAGTGACCGGTGTCCCCGTAGCATAGCCTTCGCTCGGCCCGGGTACAGCCAGCCATGCATCGGCCTGCCCGAGCTGATCGAGCGTCATGTCGCCAACGGCCAGCGGCATCCACAAATCGCCCTGCTGTTGCAGCAGAACGATCTCTGTCATGCCGACCATTGATGACACCTTGCGCGCCAGCGGTAATGTCGTTGTCGCACGCGGCTTCCGCCCGCTCACATGATCGAGCGCGGGCAGCGCCAGCGTCCACCACGCCGCCAATGCCTGATCCGGAAGACCGGGCAGCGCAATGACCGGAACCTCGTTGACGATGCCGAGAGCCGTCGTGCGGCCGGGCTGCAGCGCAATGCCATGCGCGAACACCTCACCGCGTTGGGCCAGTGCGGCAACCGTTTCATCGCTGCGGCCGGCACCGGTGCCACCGATCAGGATCAGGAGGTCACAACCGTCCTTGATCATGCCTGCGATCGAAGCCGCATCGCGCGCGCGCGCATCGGCGCTGGCAACACTCGCGCCTGCTTCAGCGGCGAGATTGGCAACGAGTCGCGCGGTCTCGGATCGTCCATCGGAATCCGGCGTGCTGACGATCCGCACGCGCGGACGCCGCGCCTGAAGATGAGCGATGCCGGCACGTTGCGCGCGCATCAGATCGATCGAGGTGATTGCAACACCGGCCGCAATGATCGCGCCTCCCGCGGCCACATCCTCGCCGGCTCGGCGGATGCCCTCGCCCGGCACCGCTTCGCCGATCACCTGCGCTGCCGGCCCCGCGCCTTCGACAAGACCAGGATCGATCACGCAGTCGCAGCCGTCTGGCAGCGGCTGGCCTGCCTCCACCCATGCCGGGTCCGAAGACAGAAACACCGGCGCATAGGCCGATGCGCCCGCGATGTCACCGGCGCAAAACGTCCAGCCGTCGATCTGCGCGATCGCACGCGCGGGAAACGCCGCGGATAACGGAACATTCTCCGCAGCGATGCGCCCGTGCGCCTCATGCAGCGAGAGCGCAAGCGGCGGGACCAAGCGGCAGCGCGGCAATAGCCAGCCGAGCGCCGCTTCGATGCTGGTCAGTGATGCCGTTCGTTCCTGCCGCCGTGTCATGGCAACTGGTGAACCATGCGCCCTCGCGGTTGGCAACCATCGCTCTTCGAGAGCGTTACCATGGCTGAGCGGTCTCGCCCCTGTTGCCAGAAACTGGCATCCGGTGATGTTATCGCGGCGCACATCAAATCGCGCCTGAACCCTCGGAAAAACAGACATGCTGAAGACCTACAAGGGAAGCTGCCACTGCGGCGCCGTGCGTTACGAGGCCGACATCGACCTCAGCGCCGGAACCGGCAAGTGCAACTGCTCTATCTGCACCAAGACGCGAAACTGGGGCGTGATCGTCAAGCCCGATTCGTTCCGTCTGCTCTCCGGCGCGGACGCACTCGGCGACTACCAGTTCAACACCATGAGCGGCCATCACCACTTCTGCAAGCGTTGCGGCGTTCGCCCGTTCGGGCGCGGCTACGTCGAGGAGATCGGCGGCGACTTCGTATCGGTACAGGTCGCAACGCTCGACGACGTGACGCCGCAAGAACTCATCGACGCACCGGTCAACTACGCCAACGGCCGCGATAATGCCTGGTGGGCGCCGCCGGCCGAGACGCGGCATCTCTGAAACGATCAGGATGCCTTGGTGCTGGCGTTGGCGAAGAACAACTGCTTGCCGCCGATCTGATAGGCGTTGATCGCGGTCTGCCCTTCCGCCGACAGCACCCAGTCGATGAACACCTGACCGAGATCCTTCTTGACAGACGGATGCTTGGCCGGGTTCACGAGGATGATGCCGTACTGGTTGAACATGCGCTTGTCGCCTTCGACCGCGATGACGAGATCGCCCGGATTTTTGAATGAGAGCCAGGTGCCGCGATCGGACAGCACGTAGCCGTTCATCGCACCCGCGGTGTTGAGTGCAGCACCCATGCCCTGACCGATCTCGCGGTACCACGGGCCCTTCGCCGTCGCGATGTCGATGCCGGCGGCCTTCCACAGGTTGAGTTCGGCAGCATGCGTGCCGGACTTGTCGCCGCGCGACACGAACGGCGCGCTCTTGCCGCTGATCGCCTTCAGCGCGGCGGTGATATCCTTCGAGCCGTTGACGCCGGCCGGGTCGACCTTCGGGCCGATCAGCACGAAGTCGTTGTACATCACGTCGAAGCGCTTCACGCCGAACCCTTCCT
>JBEIPX010000154.1:0-6959 GCA_040376815.1 Bradyrhizobiaceae bacterium | reverse complement strand
TCCGAAGGAGAAGGCGTTCGGCGGCCGCGTGATCGTGACGCTGAAGGGCGGTTCGATCCTGACCGACGAGATCGCCGTGGCTGATGCGCATCCGCTCGGCGCGCGTCCGTTCAAGCGGCCTGACTATGTCCGCAAGTTCCGCACACTGGCGGAGGGCGTGATCGGAACAAGCGAGCAGGATCGCTTTCTCGCGACGGTGGAGAGGCTCACCACACTGAAGCCGGGCGAACTTGTCGATCTCAACTTCGTAGTCGAATCGGCACGGCTCGGCCAGCGCGCGCCCCGCGGTCTGTTCGACTGGCAGGGCGATGACGCAGCCGCATTGCCGCGCCGCGCCGCGCGATCATAACGGGAGAGTGTGATGACGGAGATCAAGCCTGCGCCGAAGAAGTCGGTCGCGCTCTCGGGCGTTGTGGCCGGCAACACCGCGCTCTGCACCGTGGGCCGGACCGGCAACGATCTGCACTACCGCGGTTACGACATTCTCGACGTGGCGGAAGCGTGCGAGTTCGAGGAGATCGCGCATCTGCTCGTGCACGAAAGCCTGCCGGAGGCATCCGAACTTCGCAACTACAAGGCCAAGCTAAAGGCGCTGCGCGGGCTGCCGGCGGCGGTGCTGCGCAGCCTCGAGTTGCTGCCAGCCGCGACGCATCCGATGGATGTGCTGCGCACCGGCGTCTCGGTGATCGGCTGCGTTCTGCCCGAAGCGCACGATCACAACCGCCCCGGCGCACGCGACATCGCCGACCGGCTGATGGCCTCGCTCGGATCGATGTTGCTCTACTGGCATCACTACGCGCACCATGGTCGACGCATCGATGTCGAAACCGATGACGATTCCATCGGCGCGCATTTCCTGCACCTGCTGCATGGAAAGAAGCCCAGCGCATCGCACGAACGCGCCATGCACACGTCGCTGATCCTGTACGCCGAACACGAGTTCAACGCGTCGACCTTCACGGCGCGATCGATCGCCGGCACGAATTCTGACATGTACTCGGCGATCACCGGCGCGATCGGCGCGCTGCGCGGGCCGAAGCACGGCGGCGCCAACGAGGTCGCGTTCGAAACGCAGAAGCGCTACGGCGAAGTCGCCGAGGCTGAGGCTGATATCCGCCGGCGCGTGGCCGCGAAGGAAGTGGTGATCGGCTTCGGCCATCCCGTCTATACGATCGCCGATCCGCGCAACAAGGTGATCAAGAAGGTGGCGCGCGATCTGGCCGCCGAGACCGGCACGACGCGCATGTTCGAGATCGCCGAGTGCATCGAGGCGGTGATGGCGGACACGAAAAAGATGTTCGCCAATCTCGACTGGTTCAGCGCCGTCTCCTACCACGCCATGGGCGTGCCGACCGCGATGTTCACGCCGCTGTTCGTGATCGCGCGCACGTCCGGCTGGGCGGCGCATGTCATCGAGCAGCGCATCGACAACAAGATCATCCGGCCGTCGGCGAACTACGTCGGCCCGGAGAACCTCGCTTTCGTGCAGCTCGAAGCACGCGGCAAGGCACCTGCTTCGATCAGGGCGGCCTGACATGCCTTATCTCGTCGCCGCTGACCTTCCCACTGAGAGCGCCGGCCGCCGCTTCCGCGCATTGCTACAGCGGCCGGGCATCCTGCAATTGCCCGGCGCGCACAACGGCATGGCGGCCTTGCAGGCCAAAGCCGCCGGTTTCGACGCACTGTATCTGTCCGGTGCAGCGATGACCGCGTCGATGGGCTTGCCGGATCTCGGCATCATCACGGTGGACGAGGTGTCGTTCTTCGTGCGCCAGATTGCGCGGGCATCCGGCCTGCCGCTCCTCGTCGACGCCGATACCGGCTACGGCGAGGCGTTGAACGTGATGCACGCCGTGCGCACATTCGAAGACGCGGGCGCCGCGGCGGTTCATCTCGAGGATCAGTTCCTGCCGAAAAAGTGCGGACACCTGAACGACAAGAAGCTTGCAGACGCCCACGACATGGCGGCGAAGGTTGCGGCGGCGGCGAGGGCACGGCGCGATCTGGTCGTGATCGCCCGCACCGATGCCGCCGCCAGCGAAGGCCTCGACGGCGCGGTGGCGCGCGCGAAGCTCTACATGGACGCCGGCGCCGACGCGATCTTCCCGGAGGCGCTCAACACCGCGGAAATGTTCCGCGCCTTTGCCGAGCGCATGCCCGGCGTGCCGTTACTCGCGAACATGACCGAGTTCGGCCGCACGCCGTTCTATACGGCCCGGGAATTCCAGGACATGGGCTACAGGATGGTGATCTGGCCGGTGTCGGCGCTGCGCGTCGCCAACAAAGCGCAGGAAAAGCTTTACGCCACCATCGCCCGCGATGGCGGCACCCACAAGATGGTCGACCAGATGCAGACCCGCGCCGAACTTTACGCGGCGATCGACCTGCACGGGTACGAGGCGCTGGATGCGTCCATCGTCCAGACGGTCATTCCGGAAGGAATGCCGCAGCGCTAGTTTCGAAGAAAAGTCATTCTGCTCTGGGTTGATCGCGGGCCTTCGGATGGGACACAATGAGTCTCGCCGGAGGTCTTTGCGATGAACGTGCTCACCGACACACCCGATGCAGCCCTGCGCGCGCGGGCGCGCCGCGTCATTCCCGGCGGCATGTATGGCCACATGCGCAGCGAAGGCCTGCCGGCTGGCTATCCACAGTTCTTCGCGCGGGGCGAGGGATGTCATCTCTGGGACGTCAACGGCCGCCGCTACATCGACTTCATGTGCAGCTGGGGCCCGATCATCCTCGGGCATCAGCATCCCGAGGTGACGGACGCGGCGCTGCGCCAGGCGGCCATGGGCGACTGCCTCAACGGACCTTCCGAGCGGATGGTCGAACTCGCCGAGCGGCTGGTGACGTTGCTGCCGCAGGCCGACTGGGCGATGTTCGCCAAGAACGGCACCGACGCGACGACGACCTGCGTGACGATCGCGCGCGCGACCACCGGCCGCCGCAAGATTCTGACCGCGAAGGGCGCGTATCACGGCGCCATTCCCTGGTGCACGCCGAACCCGCTCGGCGTCACCAGCGAGGATCGTGCGCACCTCCTGCATTTCACGTTCAACGACATCGCGAGCCTCGAAGCGGCTGCCGATCGGGCGGGCGGCGATCTCGCCGGCATTCTCGTCTCGGCGTTCCGTCACGATTACGCGCAGGATCAGCACTTGCCTGATCCCGCCTTCGCGCGGCGGTTGCGCGAACTATGCGATGCGACAGGCGCGGCGCTCATTCTCGACGACGTGCGCGCAGGCTTTCGCCTCGGCATGCACGGGAGCTGGCATTCGCTTGGCGTCGAGCCCGACTTGAGCGCGTGGAGCAAGGCGATCGCCAACGGCTACGCGCTCGCGGCGGTGACTGGCAACGATCGCTTTCGCGATGCGGCGTCGCGCATCTACGTCACCGGTTCGTTCTGGTACAGCGCGGTGGCGATGGCGGCAGCGCTTGCGACGCTCGATTGCCTCGAACGCGAGAACGGTCCCGAGCGGATGCGTGCGATGGGGCAGCGGTTCCGCGACGGTATCGCTGCGCAAGCCAAAGCTGCCGGCATCGGCGTGCGGCAAAGCGGGCCGCCGCAAATGCCGACGATCCTGTTCGACGACGACGCGACTTTCGCCGAGGGCGAGCGCTTCTGCGCGGAGGCGTTGAAGCGGGGCGTCTACCTGCACCCGAAGCACAACATGTTCCTGTCGGCGGCACACACGGAGGCCGACATCGACGAGGCGCTGGCGGCGACGCAGCAGGCGTTCGCAGCGTTGCGGGCGGGATAGTTCCGTCGCACGTAACGGTGTCGCAATTTTAATTGACGGTGTTAAATTTATTACGTATCCGGTAATGGTATATGTGCCGGCACAGTTCTGACACATCGCCGCGAACTGGACACGCCGTGCGCGAACTCGATTTCTATTTCGACTTCATCTCTCCCTACGCCTATCTCGCCTCGACGAGGATCGAGGCGATCGCCGCGCGTTACCAGCGGCGCGTGCGCTGGCATCCGTTCCGTCTCGGAATCACCGTCGTCAAGGTGATGGGCCTGCGGCCGCTGATGCAGACGCCATTGAAAAGCGAGTACATCACGTCCGACATCCGCCGGCTGGCGCAGGTGCTGGACGTGCCGCTCCAACGCAACGGCGGTCTCGATGATCCGCTGCCACCGGCGCGGGTGTTCTATGCTTTGCCGGAGGAGCAGGCTGCGCCGCTGGCGAAGGCTCTGCTGCATGCATGCTGGGCGGAGGGCCGCGATATTTCCGATGAAGCCGTTCTGATTGAACTGGGTGAGGGATGCGGGATTGGGGCGGGCGCGGTTCGCGCGGCGCTGGCGGATCAAGCGACGCGGCAGCGGCTCAACGATGCGACCAGTGCGGCCATGGCGCGCGGCGTGTTCGGCTCGCCGACATTCGCGGTGGGGGACGAGCTGTTCTGGGGCGTTGATCGGCTCTGGCTGCTGGACCACTATCTTGCGAGCGGCGAGCGATACGAGCCCGTAAACGCGCAGGAGCCGGCTGCACAAGACCAAGGCATGGTTGCATGAGAAAGAAACTCACCGACGAGCAGATCGCGTCGTTCCGCAGCGCCTTCATCGCCGCAGCCGAAAAGCTGTTCGAGAAACAGGGCGTCAGCGGCGTCACCATGCGTCAGATTGCCAGCGCAGTCGGATACAGCCAGACGGCGGCCTACAGCTACTTCAAGAACAAGGACGAGATTCTCGCCGCCGTGCGCAGCGCCGCGCTGCACCGGTTCAGCGATCGGCTGGAGGCGGCATACTCAAAACGGAAAACCGCGCGGGCCAACGCTCGCGCGGTCGGGCAAGCGTATCTGCAATTCGCCGTCGACGAACCAGCCGCCTATGGCCTGATCTTCAGCACCGATCAGCCGGACGCAATGGCTTATCCCGCACTCTCGGAGGCGTTCGATCGCGCCCGCGGATGCATGACACGCTATGTGCAGGACCTGATCGACGAGAAGCTGCTCGTTGGAGACGCCGCCGAGATCGGCGAGGTCTTCTGGTCGGCGGCGCATGGCGTCGTCACTTTGCATCTCGCCGGCATCATCTCCGGGCTCGCTGCGCGCGATCAGTTGCACCGGCGGATGATGCGGCTGCTGGCGCGCGGCGCCGGCATGGGGGACGACGTGTTTCCGCGGATGCAGAGGATCACAGCAGGCCGTAAATAAATCGCCGTTAAATTAACTTGACGGTGTTAAATTAAAACCCTAGCCTTCCTCAAAAATATCAGGGGGAGGGTTGTATGCTGCACCGATCTGCAAAGGGTTTCTGTCTTTCGCTCGCTATCGCCGCGCTCGCGGCATCGGTGAGCGGACCGGCTGTAGCGCAGAAGAAATACGATACCGGCGCCAGCGACACCGAGATCAAGATCGGCAACATCATGCCCTACAGCGGGCCGGCGTCGTCGTTCAGCGTGGTCGGCAAGACGCAGGCGGCCTACTTCAAGAAGATCAACGAGGAAGGCGGCATCAACGGCCGCAAGATCAACTTCATCTCCTATGACGACGGCTACAGCCCGCCGAAAGCGGTCGAGCAGACGCGCAAGCTCGTGGAGAGCGACGAGGTGCTGCTGGTGTTCTCTTCACTCGGCACGCCGTCGAATACCGCAGTCCACAAGTATCTCAACGCGAAGAAGGTGCCGCAGCTATTCGTCGCCAGCGGTGCTGCGAAGTGGGCCGATCCGAAAAATTTCCCGTGGACCATGGGTTTTCAGCCCAGCTATTACAGCGAGGGCCACATCTATGCGAGCTACGTGCTGAACGCGAAGCCGCAGGGCAAGATCGCGGTCCTCTACCAGAACGACGACTACGGCAAGGATATCCTGAAAGGTCTGCGCGACGGCCTCGGCAGCCGCGCATCCGCGATGATCGTCGCGGAAGAAGCCTACGAGGCGAGCGAGCCGACGATCGAATCGCGCATCGTCAAGCTCAAGGCCAGCGGCGCCGACGTGTTCATCAACATCGCGACGCCGAAGTTCGCGGCACAGGCGATCAAGAAGAACGCCGAGCTGAGCTGGAAGCCACTGCACATCGTCAACAACATCTCGTCGTCGCTGGTCGGCGCAATCAAGCCGGCCGGCTTCGACAATGCGCAGGGCATTCTGTCTGCGACCTTCACCAAGGACGCTACCGATCCGCAGTGGAAGACGGATGCGGGTATCGCGGCATTCGATGCGTTCCTGAGCAAGCATCATCCGGAGGGCAACCGCGCCGACTTCCTTGTGCTCGCGGGCTACAGCTCCGCCGAGACGCTCGTCGACGTGCTGCGCCGTTGCGGTGACGATCTGACGCGCGAGAACGTCATGAAGCAGGCCGCCAGCATCAATAACCTTCAGCTCGCCGGCCTTCTTCCCGGCATCCGCATCAACACCGGTCCGAAGGACTATGCGCCGCTGCAGCAGTTGCAGATGATGCGGCTCGCGGGCGAGAAGTGGGAGCTGTTCGGCGACGTGCTGACCGGCGCGATCGAAGATTAAGCGTAACGCGAAGAGGGCAACGAAGATGGGTTTAAGCGATCGTCCGATTCGTAATCTGGCCGATATCGAAGCATTCGAGCAGGCGATGCCGTTCGAGGCGCGCGTCGGTGCGCGCAGCGTGTTCGATGTTTTCCGCGAGAGCGCGGAGAAGTACCCCGATCACACCGCGATGACGATGCTGATGACCGGTGCGCCGGACGAGACGCCGCGTAAGGTGAGCTATCGCGAGCTGCTCAAGGGCATCGTCCGCGCCGCCAACGCGTTCACGGACATTGCAGGCGAGGCGCCCGGCGTCGCCTACATGCTGCCGAACTTCGTCGAAACCCATTTCGTGCTGTGGGGCGCGGAAACGGTCGGCTACGCTGTGCCGATCAACTTCCTGCTGCGGCCCGAACATATCGCCGAGCTGGTTGAGGCCTCCGGCGCGAAGATTCTGGTGGCGCTCGGCCCGCACCCGCAACTCGACATCTGGGAAAAGGCCGTTGC
>JBEIPX010000112.1:0-8106 GCA_040376815.1 Bradyrhizobiaceae bacterium | reverse complement strand
GCCGAGATTGGGACTGACGTTGTCGATCTGCGACAGCGCCACGCCGGCAATCCCGGCAATGCCCGAGCCGAGGCCAAACGTCAGCGCATCGACGCGCGAGGTGGCGATGCCCATCGATGCGGCCATCCGCCTGTTCTGCGTCACCGCCCGCATCTCGAGGCCGATCCGGCTGTAGCGCAGCATCGCCAGCAGGATGAAGAAGACGGCGATCGTGAAGCAGACGATCCAGAGGCGGCTGTAGGTGATGGAGATCTGTCCGACTTCGAACGCGCCGCTCATCCATGATGGATTGCCGACCTCCCGATTGGTCGGACCGAACATGGTGCGCACGGCTTGTTGCAGCACCAATGAGATGCCCCACGTCGCGAGCAGGGTTTCCAGCGCGCGGCCGTAGAGAAACTTGATGACGCAGCGCTCGATGAGAATACCGATCAAGCCTGCAACGAGAAACGCCGCGGGAATGGCGATCAGCAGCGAGTAGTCGAACAGGCCGGGATATCGGTTGCGGATCACCTCCTGCACGACGAAGGTGACATAGGCGCCGATCATCACCATCTCGCCGTGCGCCATGTTGATCACGCCCATCACGCCAAACGTGATGGCAAGGCCGATGGCGGCGAGCAGAAGCACGGAGCCGAGCGAAATGCCGTACCAGGCATTCTGGCCGATCGACCACAGCGCAAGATTGCTTTGGATCGAAGCGACAGCGCTCTGCGCAATACCGGCGACGGCCGGCGACGCATTCGGCAGACCGGACAGCAACGCCAGCGCATCCTGATCGCCTTTTGCGCGCATGACGCCGATCGCTTCGATCTTGTCGGCGTCGGACGCATCTGCCTTCGAGAGAATGAGGGCCGCGCGCGCCTCGGTGAATGCGCGCTTCACGCTCGCAACACTTTCCTTCTTCAGCGCATCGTCGATTGCGGGCAGCGCCGCAGGATCGCGCGTCTTGAAGGCGGATTGCGCCGCCTGAATGCGCCGCGCGGGATCGGGCGACAGCAGCGTCAGCGAGCCGAGCGCCGTATCGACTGCTCGGCGCAAGCGATTGTTCAGGCGGACTACGCTTGAGCCTGCCGGTACGCTTGCAACGGCAGCGCCGGTGATCGCATCGGCAATCTTGCCATCACTTTGCTTGATGACGATCGCCTTGCTGGCCGGGTCGGCCAGCAGCCGCTCTTCCCGCAGCGCGGAGATGACAGGCAGCGCCCGGGGATTGCCGCTTGCGACAATCGCAGCAATCGCTGCTTCGGTATCGGAGAAGGAATCGTTGGCGAATTTGCCGACCGCATCCTCGAACGGCCCGGCCGCGGACGGCACCGCTGCGAGCGTCACAAAAACAATCGCGAGCGCTGCTGCACGCAAACAATCAAAGAATGACTTTGACACTGGCTTGCCCCGGCGGAAGAGCGCGGAAGGCGGCGACTGCCGCCGCCTTCCGGTTTCGTCGAGCGAGAGGGTTAAGAGCCCTGACCGCCGCACTTGTTGGTCTTGGTGTTGTAGTTGCCGCACTTGAGCTTCACCCAGTCGGCGATCAGGTCCTTGGAGCCATCGAGCTCCTTCGACCATGCATCGCCCGGGACGAGACCCGGCGTCTTCCACACCACGTCGAACTGGCCATCGCCTTTGATTTCGCCGATGAACACCGGCTTGGTGATGTGATGGTTCGGTAGCATCTCCGATACGCCGCCGGTCAGGTTGGCAGCCTTGATGCCAGGCAGTGCGTCGATGACCTTGTCCGGATCGACGGTCTTAGCGGCTTCGACCGCCTTCACCCACATGGCGAAGCCGATCACGTGCGCTTCCATCGGATCGTTGGTAACGGCCTTGTCGCTCTTCTTGAAGGCCTTCCACTTGGCGATGAACTCCGCATTGCCGGGGTCCTTGATCGACTGGAAGTAGTTCCACGCCGCGAGGTGACCGAGCAGCGGCTTGGTGTCGATGCCGGCGAGCTCTTCTTCACCCACCGAGAATGCCACGACCGGAATGTCCGTCGCCTTGATGCCCTGGTTGCCGAGCTCCTTGTAGAACGGAACGTTGGCGTCGCCGTTGATGGTCGAAACCACCGCCGTCTTCTTGCCGCCCGAACCGAACTTCTTGATGTCGGCCACGATCGTCTGCCAGTCGGAGTGACCGAACGGCGTGTAGCTGATCATGATGTCTTCCTGCTTGACGCCCTTCGACTTCAAGTAGGCTTCGAGAATCTTGTTGGTCGTGCGCGGATAGACGTAGTCGGTGCCGGCCAGTACCCAGCGCTGCACCTTCTCTTCCTTGGCGAGATAGTCGACCGCCGGGATCGCCTGCTGGTTCGGCGCGGCGCCCGTGTAGAACACGTTACGCTCGCTCTCCTCGCCCTCGTACTGCACCGGATAGAACAGGATCGAGTTCAGCTCCTTGAAGACCGGCAGCACGGATTTGCGGGACACCGAGGTCCAGCAGCCGAACACGACCGATACCTTTTCCTTGGTGATGAGTTCGCGCGCCTTCTCGGCGAACAGCGGCCAGTTCGACGCCGGATCGACAACGACCGGCTCAAGCTTCTTGCCGAGAACGCCACCCTTCTTGTTCTGCTCGTCGATGAGGAACAGCATCGTGTCCTTCAGCGTGGTTTCGCTGATGGCCATGGTGCCGGAGAGAGAATGAAGGATACCGACCTTGATCGTATCCTGCGCCTGAGCCGGAGCGAACACGCCCAATCCGAGCGACAGTCCGGCGGCAGCGGCCAGCACCTTGCGGCGGCTGAGCGGTGCCTTGATTGCGTAAGCCAATTGCATGAGCATGAAACAAATTCTCCCTGACGCGGACGTGAAACCCTTGTGATGCAGACACGTGCCGGCAAAGCGCCGGCGCGTTAACGGAATCGCAAGAACCGTGCCAGCGAAGCGTGCAGCGGTAAGCGCATGATGCTGCGACGCTTTCAGCCAGACACCCGAAGCAAGGTCAGGGAGAACGACTAACCAATGAGCAGTTTCGGCAGGTTGTTGGAATTTCTGACCATCAACTCATCACACGCCATCGAAAGGCTGCTCAATTCATCAGCCCTTCTCATGCTCTTTGTGCATTCGCTATGCATTATCCTAAATTTTAGACAGGGCACGCGCATCGAACGTGCAGCCTGTCCCTCGAATCCCTTTGCAGCAGCGGCGCGCAACTCCGCCCTCGTTTGTCCGGTGCAATGGTACGAGGCTTGCTTGAATACCCAATGCTTGTTGGTGCCCTGACTTTCAGCACATGGCGGGCGACAAGCATTGGGGAGTTGTCGTGTTCAAAAAAGTCCTTATCGCCAATCGCGGCGAGATCGCAGTTCGTATCGCCCGCACGCTTCGCACGATGGGGATTCGCAGCGTCGCCATTCACTCGGACCCGGATCGCAGCAGTCCACACGTCCTCATGGCGGACGAAGCGGTTTCCCTGCCCGGCAACAGCGCAAGCGATACATATCTCCGAGCCGACATCATTCTGGCTGAAGCGAAGAAGCTGGGTGTCGATGCCATCATTCCCGGCTACGGCTTTCTCGCCGAGAATGCCGGCTTTGCTGAACAATGCGCGGCCGCAGGCATCGCCTTCATCGGCCCCTCACCCGATCAGGTCCGGCGGTTCGGCCTGAAGCACACGTCGAGAGAGATCGCGGAAGCCGCAGGCGTACCGCTTGTCCCCGGCACCGGCCTGCTGTCGAGTCTGGACCAGGCGCAGAGTGAAGCCGAGCGGCTGGGTTTTCCAGTCATGCTGAAGTCGACCGCGGGCGGCGGCGGCATCGGTCTCACGCGCTGCGGCAGCAAGGACGAACTCGCCGCCGCATACGAGACGGTGCAGCGGCTGGCGCAGAACTTCTTCAAGGACTCCGGTGTTTTTCTGGAACGATGCATCGAAGACGCGCGGCATGTCGAGGTGCAGATCTTCGGCGACGGACGCGGCAAGGTCGCAGCGCTCGGCGAGCGGGATTGTTCGCTTCAGCGCCGCAACCAGAAAGTCGTCGAAGAAACTCCCGCCCCCAACCTCCCGGCCGCCACGCGCGCGCGGATGATGGCAGCGGCCAGCAAACTCGGCGAAGCCGTCGGTTATCAATCGGCGGGCACGGTCGAGTTCATCTACGATCGCACGCGCGACGAATTCTATTTCCTCGAAGTGAATACCCGCCTTCAGGTCGAGCACCCCGTCACGGAGTACGTCCTCGGAATCGATCTCGTCGAATGGATGGTGCGCACCGCGGCCGGCGATCCGCCGGACCTGACGGCGCTGCCGTCACCGACGGGCGCATCGATCGAGGTCCGCCTCTATGCGGAAGATCCGGTCCACGATTTTCAACCGTCACCGGGCGTGCTGACGCAGGTCACGTTTCCCGACAACGTTCGCATCGATGGCTGGGTATCCACCGGCACCGAAGTGTCGCCGTACTACGATCCCATGCTGGCCAAGCTGATCGTCTACGGCTCGGATCGCCGCGATGCCATCGCGCGGATGTCGCGCGCACTTGCCGATACCAGCCTGTGCGGCATCGCTACCAACCTCGACTATCTGCGGCATGTCATTGCCTCGCCGATGTTTGCCGCGGGCGAAGTCTCGACGCAGGCGTTGTCGCGCGTCGACTATCGGCCGAACGCGGTTGAAGTCGTTCAGCCGGGCACCTTCACGACGATTCAGGATTATCCGGGCCGCGTCGGTCACTGGGATGTCGGCGTGCCCCCGAGCGGCCCGATGGATGACTATGCGTTCCGCCTCGCCAACCGCATCGCCGGTAACGATGAGACGGCGGCCGGCATCGAATGCACGCTGGCGGGGCCGACCCTGAAATTTCATTCGGACACTGTGATTGCGCTGACCGGCGCGTCGGCGGACGCGACGCTCGACGGCGAGCCAGTGAGCTGGTGGACGCCGATCAACGTGCGCGCCGGGCAGATACTCACCGTCGGCCGCGCGAAATCCGGCTGCCGCACTTACATCGGCATTCGGGGCGGCTTCGATGTGCCGCAATATCTTGGAAGCCGTTCGACGTTCGTGCTCGGCCAGTTCGGCGGACATGCCGGGCGCGTCCTGCGAACCGGCGACATGCTGCCGATCGCCGAGCGGCCCGCGACGGCGCCTGCGGCCGGCGCGGCTCCTTCTTCACTTGTCCCGGCTTATACATCCGAGTGGGATGTCGGCGTGCTGTACGGACCGCACGGCGCGCCGGACTTCTTCACCACCGAAGCGATCGAGATGTTCTTCGCGACCGCGTGGGAAGTGCATTACAACTCCAACCGTCTCGGCATCCGCCTGATCGGGCCGAAACCGACGTGGACGCGCAGCGACGGCGGCGAGGCCGGGCTGCATCCCTCCAATGTCCACGACTGCGAATACGCGATCGGCTCCGTCAACTTCACCGGCGACATGCCGGTTATCCTGACGCGCGACGGCCCGAGCCTCGGCGGCTTCGTGTGTCCGGTGACGATTGCCAAGGGCGAACTGTGGAAGGTCGGCCAGGCCAAGCCCGGCGATCGCATCCGTTTCAGGGCGATCTCGTTCGACGAGGCGCTCGCGCTTGAGAAAGCACAGGACAAGGCCATCGCCGCGCTCGCGCCGATCGACTTCAGTCCGAGCGGCACACCGCCGAGCCTTGCCGCCGGCAAGACGGTCTCCGCGACTGTGCTTGCCGCACTGCCACCCGAGGGCGACCGGCCCGCGGTTGCCTATCGTCAGGCCGGCGATCGCTACATCCTTCTGGAATACGGACCGAACGAACTCGATCTGCGCTACCGCTTCCGTATCCATGCGCTGATGGAAGAACTCAAAGCCAATCCGATCCACGGCATTCTCGAACTGTCGCCCGGCGTGCGTTCGCTCCAAATCAATTACGACAGCCGCGTGATTCACCAGAAGGCTCTCCTCGATGCGTTGCTCGCGGCCGAAACACGGCTGCCGCCGGTCGCAACCATGAAGCTGAAGACCCGCGTCGTCCATCTCCCCATGGCGTTCGAGGATTCGGCGACGCTCGATGCCGTGACGCGCTACCGCGAGACGGTGCGGGACACCGCGCCGTGGCTACCGAACAATGTCGACTTCATCCAGCGCATCAACGGACTGGCATCGCGGGACGAGGTGCAGGATATCGTCTTCAAGACGAGTTACATGGTCCTCGGTCTTGGCGACGTCTATCTCGGCGCGCCCTGCGCGGTGCCGGTCGATCCGCGTCACCGGCTGCTGACGTCGAAATACAATCCGGCGCGCACCTTCACGGCGGAGGGCACCGTCGGCATCGGCGGCGTCTACATGTGCATCTACGGCATGGACAGTCCGGGCGGCTATCAGTTGATCGGCCGCACCTTGCCGATTTGGAACAAGTTCCTGAAGAATCCGGTGTTCGCACCGGGCGAACCGTGGCTGCTGAAGTTCTTCGATCAGGTCCGCTACTATCCGGTCGATGAAGCGGAATTGACGCGGCTGCGCGAAGACTTCCGTCACGGCCGCGCGACCATTCGCATCGAGGAAGAAATCTTCGATCTCGCTGCCTATCACGCATTCCTCGATCGCGAAGCAAACTCGATCGCCGACTTCAAGGCGCGTCAGCAGGCGGCCTTCCGTGAAGAAGTCTCGCGCTGGCAGGCCGATGAATCCACAACGGCGGAGATCGAGCAGGACATTCGTGTTGAGGACGAGGAAATCGACGGACATCTGATTGCGTCGGATATTCACGGCAGCGTCTGGAAGGTGCTGGTCGAGGAAGGGCAAGCGGTCGAAATCGGAACGCCCATCGTCATTCTCGAAGCGATGAAAACCGAACTCAGCATCGCAGCTCCGCTGGCGGGCATCGTCCGGACGCTTTACTGTCGTCCGGGACGACAGGTCGCGACCGGCGATCGTCTTCTAGTGATCGCGCCCGCCGCCTGACCGGATACCACGACAATGCTGCCAGCGTTTCCGACGATCGCCTCGCTCCATGCTGCCTATGGCGCGGGGACATCACCGGCCGATATCATCGCCGCGATCTATCGGCGCATTGCCGCCATCAACGATCCGGGAATCTTCCTGGCGCTGATTCCGGAATCCAAAGCGCTTGCAGCCGTGGCGAAACTCGGACCGTTCGATTCCGCCGCGAAGCCGCTGTGGGGTATCCCGTTTGCTGTGAAAGACAACATCGACGTCGCAGGACTGCCGACGACGGCCGCGTGTGAAGCGTTTGCCTATACGCCGAAGACGACCGCGTTCGCGGTGCAGAAGCTGCTCGACGCAGGCGCAATTCTCATCGGCAAGACCAACCTCGATCAGTTCGCGACCGGCCTCGTCGGCGTTCGCACGCCTTATGCGGTACCAAAGAACGCGATCGATCCTGATTACGTTCCGGGCGGCTCCAGCAGCGGTTCGGCGGTTGCCGTCGGGCACGGCATCGTCACGTTCGCGCTTGGCACCGACACGGCGGGATCGGGCCGCGTTCCTGCTGGTCTCAACAATATTGTCGGACTGAAGCCGTCGCTCGGAAGCGTCTCCGCGCACGGCGTGGTGCCGGCGTGCCGGACGCTCGACACGATCTCGGTGTTCGCCGGAACGGTTGCGGATGCCGACGCTGCCTATCGCACGATGCTCGGCTTCGATCCGCAGGACAGTTACTCGCGATCGCTTCCCGTCCCGGCGCGGCCAAGCACCATTCCACCGGGACTGCGCTTCGGCGTACCGGATCAGGAAAGCCTGAAATTCGGCGGCGATGCGGCGTCTGAAAAAGCATTCGATGCCGCGCTCGCCGATCTCGCAACGATCACCGGCAGCAAAGCACCGTCCGCGATCGACATGACGCCGATGTTCGATGTCGCCAGCCTGCTTTACGCCGGGCCATGGGTCGCTGAGCGCTATCAGGCCATTCGCGTCATGATGGAAACGGCCGCAGACAAGGTTCATCCGACGACCCGCAAGATCATCGGCGCAGCATCGAACTTCAATGCGGCGGATGCATTCGCCGGGCTCTACAAGCTTGCCGAGTTACGGCGCGTGGCGGACGCGATCTGGTCCGGGATCGACGTGCTTGTGGTGCCGACCTATCCGCGCCCGCGCACCGTCGCCGATCTCGCGGCCGATCCGATCGGGCCGAACAGCGAACTCGGCACCTACACGAACTTCGTCAACCTGCTCGATCTCTGCGCG
>JBEIPX010000297.1:0-4463 GCA_040376815.1 Bradyrhizobiaceae bacterium | reverse complement strand
GCGTTATTTCGCTGCGGCTGGCGGCCGACCTCGAGATTTTCCTCAACCGTTAGGTCCGTGAAAATGCGGCGCTCTTCCGGAACGTAACCGAGTCCGCGCCGCACGATGGCGTAGGTCGGCTCGCGCGCGACCTCATGTCCTTCGAAGCGGATCTGGCCTTCGCGCTGCGCGACGAGGCCGACGATCGACCGGAATGTGGTCGACTTGCCAGCGCCGTTGCGGCCGAGCAGCGCGACGACTTCGCCCGCGCCGACATTGAGATCGACATCGAACAGGATATGCGCCTGGCCGTAATGGCTGTTGAGCGTAGCGACTTCGAGTTTCATCATGCGTGTGCCTCCGCGTGATGGCCGAACACCAGACCGTCGCCGAGATAGACCGCCTTCACCTGCGGATCGTTGCGGACCTCGTCCGGCGAGCCCTCGCTGATCATCATGCCGCGATTGAGCACGATGATGCGGTCGGCATGCTCGAACACCACGTCCATGTCGTGCTCGGTGAACAGCACGCCGATTTCCTTCTCGCGGGCGATCTGCGCGGTCAGCCGCATCAGCTCGGCGCGCTCGCGCGGCGCCATGCCGGCGGTCGGCTCGTCCATCAGCAGCAACTTCGGATCGTTGGCGAGCGCGATCGCAAGCTCGAGCCGCTTGAGATCGCCGTAAGCGAGCTCGCCGCACGGCCGCGCCGCGTATCCGTCCATGCCGACGAGATCGAGCAGCCGGTCGGCTTCGTCGCTCGCGAACCGCGCCGTCGCACCAAACATGTCGAACAGTTTCGCGCGATGGGAGATCAGCGCCACCTGCACGTTCTCACGCACGGTCATGCTGGGATAGGTCGCGGTGATCTGGAAGGTGCGGCCGACGCCAAGCCGCCAAACCTCGCGCGGCGACTTGCCGGTGATGTCCTGCCCGCGCAGCATCACACGACCGCTGTCGCACGGCGTCTGCCCGTTCAGCATGTTGAAGCAGGTGGTCTTGCCCGCGCCGTTCGGCCCGATCAGCGCGAGGATTTCACCCGGCGCGAGCGTGAACGAGACGTTGCGCACCGCATGCACGCCGCCATACGACTTGTTGAGGGCTTCGACGAGCAGGAGTTTCGGCGCTTCGCTCATTCCGCGCCCTCCGTCTGCGAGGCGCCGACACGGGCGGCACGCGAGGACGACGCGCGGTCGCGCCACATCTCGACCATGCCGAGAACGCCTTTCGGGAACGCGACGACGATGAGGACGATGATCGCGCCGAGCACGAGCTTCGACCAATCCGTGGAGCTGACGAGCCAGATCGACAGCAGCTTGAAGATGATCGCGCCGACGATCGCGCCCGATACCGTCTCGACGCCGCCGAGCAGCACCATCACCAGCGCATCGACCGACAGGCCGATGCCGATGTTGTCCGGGAACACGCTGCCCTTGAGATACGCGAACAGCGCGCCGCCGATACCCGCCGCGGTGCCAGCGATGACGAACGCCGTCCACTGGATGCGTTTCGTTTCGATGCCGATCGACTCGCTGCGCAGAACCGAGTCGCGGGTGCCGCGCAGGGCGTAGCCAAACGGCGAGAACACGATGATGCGCAGGATCGTCACGACGACGACGGCGACCGCGAGACTCAGCCAGTAGAAGCGCGCGGGACCGGCGACCCAGGCTTCCGGCCAGATGCCGAGGATGCCGTTATCGCCGCCGGTTACCGGCACCCACTGAAACGCGATCGACCAGACGATCTGCGCGAACGCCAGCGTCAGCATCGCGAAGTAGACGCCGGACAGCTGCACGGCGAAGAAGCCGAAGATCGCGGCGCCGGCGAGGCCGAGCAACGGGCCTAGCGCGAGACAGAGGATCATCGGCAGGCCGGCGAGCTTGGCAAGGAACGCGACGCCATACGCGCCGAGGCCGAAATAGGCCGCATGACCGAACGACGCGAGACCGCCGACCGACATCAGGAAATGAAGGCTCGCTGCGAAGATGACGAAGATCGCGATCTCCGCGCCGACGGTGAGCGCATAGTTGCCGGCGACGAGCGGCAACGCCGCGGCAAGCACGATGCCGACGAGACAGGCGATGCGTTCGGTTTGCGTGAACGGCGCCCATGGCCGCACCGACAGACCCGGCGTCTTGCGCGCGACGGCCTCAGGCTTCCCGAACAGCCCATACGGCCGCACGATCAGCACCACCGCCATCACCAGGAAGACGAGAACGATCGACACCTTCGGGAAGACGAGAATGCCGAAAGCGTTCAGCTCGGCGACCAGCACGGCGGCAACGAACGCACCGGTGATGCTGCCGAGTCCGCCGATGACGACGACGACGAACACCTCGACGATGATGCGCAGGTCGAGCGCGTGATGCACCGCATCGCGCGGGATTTGCAGCGCGCCGCCGAGCGCCGCGAGAAACACGCCGGCGCCGAACACGCTGGTGAACAGCCATTTCTGATTGACGCCGAGCGCGGCCACCATGTCGCGATCCTGCGTCGCGGCGCGCACCAGAACGCCCCAGCGCGTGCGGTGGAACAGCAGCCACAGAATGCCGAGCACGACCGGCCCGAGCACGATCATGAAGAGATCGTAGGACGGCACGTTCTGGCCGAACATTTCGACGGCGCCGCGGAAGCCCGGCGCGCGGCGGCCAAGCAGATCGTCCGGACCCCAGATCAGCACCACGAGGTCTTCGACCATCAAGGTGAGACCGAAGGTCGCGAGCAGCTGGAACAGTTCGGGCGAGGAATAGATGCGGCGCAGCAGCAGCATCTCGACCAGCACGCCGATCACGGCGACGGCCAGCGCCGCGAGCAGGATGCCGCCCCAGAAGCCGAACGCCCCGGCGAAGCGCTCGGTGAGCGTGAAGGCGACGTACGCGCCCAGCATGTAGAACGCGCCGTGCGCGAAATTGACGATGCGGGTGACGCCGAAAATGATCGACAGGCCCGACGCCACGAGAAACAGCGATGCCGCGCTGGCAAGTCCGGTCAGGAACTGGACGATATAGAAGCCCATCTGAGTGCTTTATCTTTCAGTACGAGCAAGACGCTTTGGCGTGTGCCGTCATTGCGAGCGAAGCGAAGCAATCCAGTTCCGAGCAAGACATGGATTGCTTCGTCGCTGGCGCTCCTCGCAATGACAATTTTGCGCGACCACGGAGTTTGGTACGATCCCGGATCAGCGACGCAGCGCATACGCGCCGCATCGCGTCCGGGACAAGCGCTCAATCCTTCGGACGGAGCTTCGAGACTTCCTCATCGCTCGGCAGGAAGTCCTTGCCATCGCGATAGACGCTGCCGACCATGATCCCCTTGCCATCCTTCTGCGAGGTCTTGCCGACGAAGGCGCCGAGGGTCGACTGATGGTCGATCTTGCGGAAGGTGATCTGGCCGAACGGCGACGGCATGGTGATGCCTTCCGCCGCAGCGATCATCTTATCCGTGTCCTCGGAGCCGGCCTTGGCGAGGATCGCCGCCGCCGCCTTGATCGTCTGGTAGCCGACGATCGAGCCGAGACGCGGATAGTCGTTGAACTTCGCCTGATAGGCCTTGAGGAACTTGTCGTGCTCCGGAATCTTGATGTCGTTCCAGGGATACCCGGTGACGATCCAGCCTTCCGGCGTTTCGTCCTTCAGCGGATCGAGATATTCCGGCTCGCCGGTGAGGAAGCTCACCACTGCGCGATCCTTGAAGGTGCCGCGCGTGTTTCCTTCACGCACGAGCTTGGCGAGGTCGGCGCCGAACATCACGTTGAGGATCGCATCGGGCTTGGCGGCTGCGGTCGCCTGCAGCACCGGACCGGCGTCGATCTTGCCGAGCGGCGGCCACTGCTCGTCCACCCACTCGATGTCCGGGCGCTTGGCGCTGAGCAGCTTCTTGAACACGCCGACCGCCGACTGGCCGTATTCGTAGTTCGGCGCGATCGTCGCCCAGCGCTTGGCCGGAAGCTTCGCCGCTTCGTCGACCAGCATCGCCGCCTGCATGTAGTTCGACGGACGCAGACGGAAGGTATAGCGATTGCCCTTCGTCCAGGTGATGGCGTCGGTCAGCGGTTCGGCTGCGAGGAAGAAGACTTTCTTCTGCAGCGCGTAATCGGAGACCGCGAGGCCGATGTGCGAAAGGAACGTGCCCGCGAGCATCGCGACCTTTTCCTTCTCGACCAGCTCGTTTGCCGCGGTCAGCGCGTCGGCCGGCTTGCCGCCGTCATCCTTGGAGATGACGACGATCTTCTTGCCGTTGACGCCGCCGGCGGCGTTGACTTCCTCGACCGCGAGCTGCCAGCCCTTGCGATACGGCTCGGTGAATGCCGGCAGCGCCGAATAGCTGTTGATCTCACCGATCTTGATTTCGGCCTGCGCCAGCGCAGCCGTCGCGTTGCCCGCGAGGGCCACCGCAAAACTTGCGCCGATAAGAAGGTCTCTGCGTTTCATTCAACACCTCCATTGGGGAGCATCGCTCCCTGTTGTCCCGTCAACCTCTTCGCCGCGT
>JBEIPX010000169.1:0-6595 GCA_040376815.1 Bradyrhizobiaceae bacterium | reverse complement strand
GTTCAGCGAGCCGGTCGGCTGGCGGCGATGGTCGGCCATCACCGCCGGCTTCATCGGCGTGTTGATCATCGTCCGGCCGGGGATTGAAGGCTTCAACCAGTTCTCGCTGATGGCGCTGGCGTCGGTCGTGTTCTGCGCCGTGCGCGATCTCGCGACCAAGCGTATCCCGGCCGAAATTCCGTCGCTGTTCATCACGCTGCTGACGACGATTTCGGTCACGGTTTCCGGCGCCTTTGTTATCGTCCCGCTCGGCGGCTGGACGCCGGTGTCGGCCAATACGGTCGGCCTGCTGGCGCTCGCCGCGGTTCTGCTCCTGATCGGTTACCAGTGCGTGATCCAGGCCCTGCGGATCGGCGATATCTCGGCGGTCGCGCCGTTCCGCTACACCGCGCTCTTGTGGGCGATGCTGCTCGGCTATCTCGTCTTCGGCGAGGTGCCAGACGCGCTGATGCTGCTCGGCGCGTCGATCATCGTGCTGTCGGGCCTTTACGCCTTCTATCGCGAGCGAATCCGCAGCCGCGCCCAGCCGGCTGCCACGTCATCGGGCTTGCCGCCTGAAGGCGTGTAGCGTCAGCACAATCAGATCGGTTTGCCCGTATACGGCATCGACGCGGTGAGGCCGCCGTCGACCGGCAGCGCCTGTCCGTTGACGTAAGATGCTTCATCGCTGGCGAGGAACAGTCCGGCCGCCGCGAGTTCATGCGGCTGTCCGGCGCGCTTGAGCGGATTGAGCTGGCCGATCTTGCTCTCGGTGCCGCGCGCCTTGGCGCGCTCGAAGGTCGGCTTAGTCATGCCGGTTTCGATCAGGCCTGGGCAGACCGCGTTGATGCGCACGCCGGTGCCGGAGAGCGAGTAGGCGGTGGTCTGCACGAGGCTGATAACGCCGGCCTTGCTCGCGGCGTAGGGATGGCCGCTGGCGCCGGACTTCAAGCCTGCGACGGATGCGGTGCAGACGATGGAGCCGCTGCCTTGCTTGGTCATGATCGGGATCGAATGCTTGATCGCAAGGAACGGGCCGATCAGGTTGACGCGCAGCACCTCCTGCCAGTGCTCGGGCGTCTGCTCGGCGAGCGGAACAAGGCCGCCACTGACGCCGGCGTTCGCCCAAATCGCGTCGAGTTTGCCATAGGTTGAAACCGCCTTGTTGATGAAGCCGCTGACGTCCTGATCGGAACCCGCATCGGCAATGACGGCTTCAGCCGTGCCGCCGGCCTTCTTCACCATCTCAACCGTTTCCTGCACCGCTTCGGTCTTGTCGACAGCAATCAGTTTCGCGCCTTCTTTTGTGAACAACAGCGCGGCGGCGCGGCCGATGCCGCTGCCTGCGCCGGTGATGACGACCGATTTGCCTTCGAGGCGACCCATGAACGTTTCTCCCGTTTTCGCCGCGTGTACCGCCACGCGGAATTGGCTGCGGCGCGATGCACTTGAGGCGGATCGCGCTCTGTCTTACAGCGTGGGCAACACTATTGAAGGGATTTTGCGATGTCCAACCCCAAGGTTTCTTTGTCGAAGGCTGTTTCGTCGAAGGCTTCGGGCGTTCAATTGCCGGGCGTCGATATCACGCGCTGGTGGTGGGTGCGGCACGCGCCCGTGCGCGTCGACAACGGCAACATCTATGGGCAGGCGGACCTGCCGTGCGATTGCACCGACACCGTCGTGTTCAACGCGGTGGCGCGGATCCTGCCGCAGGATGCCGTGTGGTACACCAGCCAGCTCCAGCGCACGCATCAAACGGCCAACGCATTGTTCAGTGCTGGTGTAGCGAAACAGGACTTCATTCAGGAGCCTGCATTCGCGGAGCAGGACCTCGGCGAATGGCAGGGGCGCAACCGCGCCGCGTTCTTCGCCAGCCAACCGCCGGAGATCGGCAGCTACTGGTTTGCGCCCGCCGATGTGCGTGCGCCGGGCGGCGAAAGCTTCGTCGACATGTTCGAGCGCGTGCGTGCGGCCATCGAACGGATCGGCGAAGAGCATCGCGGCAAGGACATTGTCGTCGTGGCGCACGGCGGCACGATCAAGACGGCGATCGCGCATGCGCTCGGCCTTGAGGCGAAGGCGGGACTTCTCTTCACCATCGAGAACTGCTCGGTGACGCGGCTCGATCGCCTTGCGAACGAGGGCCACATCGGCTGGCGCGTGCCGATGATCAATCAGCAGCCATGGATTGCCGACCCGTCGCACGCGGCGATGCATCAGCCGGCCGGGCCGGAAGTGGTGCGCGAAAGCAAGCTCGCTTAGTTGAGCTTCACGATGCCGGAGCGTTCGAAGGCCACCACCGCAATGACGACAACGAGCGTGACTGCCACGACCACAAGCCGCATGCTCCAGGACATGCCGCGGCTGACCCACCAGAGCAGCGCGCAACTCATCAGGACCGGAACGATAATGTCGAGCGACATGGCAGCGGTCTCCGCGGGTGCATTGTCGAGGTGCGTCACGAACATATAGACTCGAAACGACCACAAAAAGTTCTGTCTGGCGTGACGAAAGCACGCACGATGAAAGCAAGATCAACCACGGCATCAACGCCGGCAAGAGTAGGGGAAGCGCATGAGTCTGTTCGACATGAAGGGGAAAGTCGCGGTCATTACCGGATCGACGCGCGGCATTGGTCTGGCGATCGCCGAGCGCATGGCCGAGCACGGCGCGAAGGTCGTGATCTCGTCGCGCAAGCAGGACGTTTGCGACGAGGTCGCCAAGGAGATCAACGGCAAGTTCGGCAAGGGCACCGCGGTTGCGGTCGCCGCCAATATCTCCAGCAAGGAGAATCTTCAGAACCTTGTCGATGAGAGCAACAAAGCGTTCGGCAAGATCGACGTGCTCGTCTGCAACGCCGCGTCGAACCCGTACTATGGGCCGCTCGCCGGAATTTCCGATGACCAGTTCAACAAGATCCTCAGCAACAACATCGTCGCCAACAACTGGCTGATCTCGATGGTGGTGCCGCAGATGATCGAGCGTAAGGACGGTTCGATCATCATCATCTCTTCGATAGGCGGCCTGAAGGGCTCGACCATACTCGGCGCCTACGCGATCTCGAAGGCCGCCGACATGCAACTCGCGCGCAATCTCGCCTGCGAGTACGGCAAGCACAACATCCGTGTGAACTGCATCGCACCGGGCCTGATCAAGACCGATTTCGCCAAGGCGCTGTGGGACAATCCGGACAACCTGAAGGCTTCGACCGCGCGCTCGCCGCTCTTGCGGATCGGCGTGCCGGACGAGATCGCAGGTGCTGCCGTATTCATGGGCTCGCGGGCTGGAGACTTCATGACAGGCCAGACGGTTGTGATCGATGGCGGTGCGACCATCAGCTGATCGTCGTCACGCGGCTCTCGCATCCTTGTGAAGCGCGTATTGATTTCGTGACCACATGCATCGGGCCGGACCGTTACGTTCGGCCCGATTTTGTTTTGCGCATGCAAGGGAGGGTCACATGCATCGATCGATCGCGATTGCGTTGGCGGGTTTTGTTAGCGTGGCGTCGGTTGTTTTCGATGCCGTGGCGCAGCCCGTGAGTGTCGCCGGCGAATACATCATGGAAGGCAAGGGCGTCGGCCCGCGCGATAGCGCCTATTCGGGGACATGCACCTTCAAGACCAGCGGCGCGCTCTACGATGTCGCCTGCTACAACAAGGACACCAACCACACCTATTCCGGCAAGGGCATCCAGACCGGCAATCAGTTCGCGATCATCATCGGCGATCACCTCAAGGGCGATCACCTCGATACGTATGTCGGCGAATATCTCGTGACCTTCACGATCGCCGCCGACGGCAAGATGATTGGCCGCTGGGTGCACGCGCTCTCGGGCGCCAACGGCAACGAAACGCTGACGCCAAAGAAGTAATGCGTGTCATTCCGGGGCGCCGCGAAACGGCGAACCCGGAATCTCGGCAACTATCGAGAGGTTGAGATTCCGGACGATACGCGATCGCAGATCGTCCGGAATGACGAGTATCTCACTCCAGCGTCGCGTAGACGAGGCTGCGCACCAGCGTGCGGAAGTATTCGCGCTGGCCGGGGCCCTGGCTCAGGAACATTGCGAACAACTCTTCCTTCGGGTCGATCCAGAAGAACGTGCCGGCCATGCCGCTCCAGAAGAACTGCCCTGTGCTGCCGGCGAACGGCGCCATGCCTTCATCGGTGCGCACCGCGAAGCCGAGGCCGAAGCCATGGCCCGCGGGGATCAAGTGCGTCTCGCACTTTACGTTCGGTGCAAGGTGGTTCGATGCCATCAGCGCCAGCGTCTTGCGGCCGATAATGCGATTGCCGTCGAGCGTGCCGCCGTTCAGCAATGCCTGGCAAAATCGCGCGTAGTCCATCGCGGTCGAGACGAGACCGCCGCCGCCGGATTCGAACAGCGGCTTTTCCAGCGGGTCGAACAGCGCGACCTTGTCGCCGGTCCACGGATCGTTCGCGAACGGTTCGGCGATCCGGCCCTTGTTCGCAGCGTCCGTATGGAACGACGTTTCGGTCATCTGCAGTGGTGCGAGAATCTTCTCGGTGAGGAAGCTGCCCAGCGTCTTGCCGGAGACGACCTCGATCACGCGGCCGAGAATGTCGGTCGAGCGGCTGTAGTTCCACTCGGCACCCGGCTGGCAGATTAGCGGCAGCTCCGCGACCATCGTCGCGTGCTGTTCGTTGGTGATGTCGCGCCGGCGGACGCCGGCCTTCTGGTACATCCGCTGCACCATGCCGTTGCCGGTGATCTCGTAGGAGATGCCTGAGGTGTGCCGCAGCAGATCCTGAATGGTGATCGGGCGGACAGGCAGGGCGAGTTCGAGCTGGCCGTTGCGTTCGATGCCAACCTTGGTGTTGGCGAATTCGGGGATGTATTTCGCGAGCGGATCGTTGAGCAGGATGTGGCCGTCCTCGACGAGGCTCATGATCGCGACCGAGACGATCGGCTTGGTCATGGAGAAGATGCGGAAGATGCTCTCCCGCGTCATCGGAGCATCCGAAGCGGGGCTCTGGCGGCCCTGCGCCTCGAACCAGCCGATCTGGCCGCGCCGGGCGACCAGGGAGATGACGCCCGGCGTCGTGCCTTTGTCGATCTCGCGCTTGAAGGCGTCGGCCATCCGCTGCAATCGTGCGGGCGACAGGCCGAGGCTCTCCGGCTTGGCGAAGGGCAGTGGCGGGGTCTGGAGCGGGGTGGCCTGTTTCGGCTGGGTCTGGGCGCTCGGCGGTGTCATTCCTTAAGCCTCCGTTTTTGGTCTTCTTACCTGTTTTTTGACCTGATCTTTTTCTGGCTCCGCGGGCAGGTGCGGAACTGCGTTGCCTACGAGCTTGGCGCAGAACTACCCCCTTGAACAGAGGCGTTTTCCGCAGTAACCACCGCCGCGTTTATGGGCTCGCACGGGCGGGCGCCGATCACGGTGGATACACGATGGCCAAAGAGAAGTTTGAGCGCAATAAGCCGCATTGCAACATTGGTACGATTGGTCACGTTGACCATGGCAAGACATCGTTGACGGCGGCGATCACGAAGGTGTTGGCGGAGTCTGGCGGCGCGACGTTTACGGCGTACGATCAGATCGACAAGGCGCCGGAAGAGAAGGCGCGCGGCATCACGATTTCGACGGCGCACGTCGAGTACGAGACGAAGAACCGTCACTATGCGCACGTCGATTGCCCGGGCCATGCGGACTACGTGAAGAACATGATCACGGGTGCCGCCCAGATGGACGGTGCGATCCTGGTTGTGTCGGCGGCGGACGGCCCGATGCCGCAGACGCGCGAGCACATCCTTCTGGCGCGTCAGGTCGGGGTTCCGGCGATCGTGGTGTTTTTGAACAAGTGCGACATGGTGGACGATCCTGAGCTTCTGGAGCTGGTCGAGCTCGAGGTTCGCGAGCTGCTGTCGAAGTACGACTTCCCGGGCGACAAGATTCCGATCATCAAGGGTTCGGCGCTGGCGGCTTTGGAGAACAAGGATCCGAAGCTCGGTCATGACGCGGTGCTGGAGCTGATGGCGGCGGTGGATGCGAGCATCCCGCAGCCGGAGCGTCCGATCGACATGCCGTTCCTGATGCCCGTTGAAGACGTGTTCTCGATCTCGGGCCGTGGCACGGTTGTGACCGGTCGCGTCGAGCGCGGCATCGTCAAGGTCGGCGAAGAAATCGAGATCGTTGGTCTGAAGCCGACGGTAAAGACGACGGTGACCGGCGTCGAAATGTTCCGCAAGCTTCTGGATCAGGGCCAGGCGGGCGACAACATCGGTGCGCTGCTGCGCGGTACCAAGCGCGAGGAAGTGGAGCGCGGTCAGGTTCTGTGCAAGCCGGGTTCGGTGAAGCCGCACACGAAGTTCAAGGCTGAGGCCTACATTCTGACCAAGGAAGAGGGTGGCCGTCACACGCCGTTCTTCACCAACTATCGTCCGCAGTTCTACTTCCGCACGACGGACGTGACGGGTGTTGTGCATCTTCCGGAAGGCACCGAGATGGTAATGCCGGGCGACAACATCGCCATGGAAGTGCACCTGATCGTGCCGATCGCGATGGAAGAGAAGCTGCGCTTCGCCATCCGCGAAGGCGGCCGCACCGTCGGATCGGGCGTCGTATCAAGCATCATCGAGTAAAGACGCGACCAG